>CAVJCY010000010.1:0-55504 GCA_963648145.1 bacterium
GAATGATTGATTTCTGCTTCTTCTGATTTTTTTTTATCATTACCACCATAAGCGTTTTTTATAAAATCAGCTGTTTTCATAGTGTTAATTATAATGGGAGCCTCTAAAAAAATCCACCTCGCCTAGTCGTTCTCAAAATGACGAATTTTCAGGTTTGTAAATTTTGCACGCGAAATATTTTCACCGCCCTGAATAAAAAGTCCTATAAAAACACCTGTAAAACCGCAGGCAACTTCACTTGAAAGATAACGGCTATCCGCATAACCAAAATTGATTTCTTTGTCACCATCAACAAGATAGAATGTGTATCCGTAAGGCGCAGAAACAATTTTAAAACTTGCTCTTGGCTCAGAAAGTCCTGACTTTGCTATAATCTGATGCGCAGGTCCAATTTTTACAGAACATTCAACCGTATATCCTCCGTTTTCCGCTTTTATATAAAGATTATAATGATGATTCGGATCCATATAAACTGAAATTCCGGCCTCTGCCCCATCAGTAACTTTCAGAAATTCAACACTGACTTCCGTCGTTTCATCAAACTCACACTGGCGAACTCCCGTAAAAGACGGTGAACCTTCCGCGCTATCAATAGAAACAGAAGACGATGTAATTTCAATTGAATCTTTGTTAAAAACGTACCTTGACTCATCAGGATTGCAAAGAAAACACCAGTCATTTTTCTGGCTAAGATTTTCAAATGTCTTTGTATAAGAAAAATCCTGTTTTGTAAATTTATGACTTTCCGGCACTTCAACTTCAAGCAATGCAGTTCCAAATCCTTGAGCCGTAAACCGCGGATTGTACTGAGTGCCTATATAAAACCATCCCTCATTCCAGAAAACCGGTTCCATACAAGTTTCCCGTCCAAGATGATGGAACGGCATATAACGGTCAATCTGCCGGAAAGCCAAATGGCAGAACCACCAGGTACCATCCGCCGCCTGCAAAATATCACCGTGACCTGCGCCCTGCAACTGATAGCCGCCAAGATTACGGTTTGTCAAAATCGGATTTGCCGGGCATGGCTCATAAGGTCCCATCAGATTTTTAGAACGCGCATAATTTACCATGTGACCATACTCAGTACCACCTTCTGCATTCAAAACATAATAATATTCACCAAATTTATACAAATGAGGAGCTTCAATATAACGTCCCCCAGTTCCGTACCACAAAGGCCTGTTTTCAGTCAATTTTTTGCCGTTTGTAATATCAATTTCACTAATCTGAATGTAGCCAGTGCCATCCTTGTCATTTCCGTTAGAAATAAAATAAGTTTTTCCGTCATCATCAAAAAACAGAGTCGGGTCAATTCCATCCTGCTCAACAAGAATCGGGTCAGACCATTCACCGTAAATATCGTCCGTATAAACATAAAAATTTCCGATATTTGAAACATTCGTCACAACCATATAAAAACGACCGTCATGAAAACGAATATTCGGGGCATAAATTCCCGCACTAGTATTATTTTTATCAACCAAAAGTTGAGATTTTCTAGTCAAAACATGCCCAATCTGCTTCCAGTTAATCAAATCATCACTTTCAAAAAGCGGAACTCCCGGAAAATACTGAAAAGTCGAACAAACCATATAATATTTTCCGTTTGCAGCACACATACTAGGATCCGGATACATTCCTCTCAAAACTGGATTTTTAAATTTCATACAAACCTCTTTTTTTTCTAGCCAGATGGGGAAAGCTTTCCCCTCGCGCGCACACGGTTGCGCGCTACCCCTTCCAGCGGGGCAATTTTTTTAAAGTGCCAGTTTTCGTACAGGCTAAAACTTTTTAGAAAATCGCCCCGCAACGCCCTAATTACTCTGCACGCCAATTCTTCAAGCAAGAATTTTTATCGCTAAAGCAAATGTAAACGTCATGAACTCCGCTCAATTTTTCTGCAATTTCTGCGGTTTTTGATTCATAATTTTCGCTCAAATCAACACTTGCAACGGCCTTGCCTGCAGAAGAATCCAGCCGGAATTCAATTCTACCACTGCCCTTTGCTTCTGCAACAATTTTTGCCACTCCAAAACCGTTTGCATCAAAATCAACATTCTTTACTAAAATCCAGCTGCCGTCATTTGTAGCCATGGCCGGAACATCTTTTCCAATTTCCTGACTTTCCCACCAGATTTCTGCAGAAGTGACCATTGTACTACCTTTTACAGTTTCATAAGGATTCAAATTTGCAATTGCCGGAACACCTTCTCTCGTGGCCTTGCACATTTCAATTTTTACTCCAGAATCAGAAACGTTTACGTCAATTTTATCAACGCACATACTTCTAAATCCGCCTCTTGCAGGAGAATTCTCCTGCAAACTTAATGTATGGTAAAAAAGATAATTCTGCCCCTTATATTCCATCAAATGAGTATGATTATTTGAATAATCAAAGCCCTGTTCGCCAGGATTTTTAAAGTAATTTCCTTCATATTTCCAGGAATCAGAATCAAGCGGAGTTTTAGTCGTCATATAATTCATACTGCAAGTTGTAGAAGCTGGCACGTCATAAGCCCATTTATCTCTTTTTACCCAAGAAGAATTAAAAGTATAAACGTAAGTGCCGTTCCAATAATTCATTTCACTTGCTTCAAAAAAATACGGAGCGTTAAGTTCAATAAAATCAGAATCAACGCTTATCATATCTTTGCCAAGTTTTACAATTCGCGAAACTGCCGGATATTCTTCACTACTTTTTTCAGATCTTCCGCCACCAAAAGCAAGCCAGCCGATTCCGTTATCGTCAATTACAACTCCAGGATCAAAAGGGGAAGGACTGTCTTTTAGAGTTCCGTATTCAGTTTTCATTCCAGGATAAATCAAACTGTGAGTCAGCGGACTTGTCCAAGGTCCTGTAGGGGAAGTTGCAGTCAAAACGCCAACGCCGCAGCCACTATTAGAAAAATAAAGGTAAAAATGCGTAAGACCGTCTTCTTCTATCCTGCTGCAAATAGAAGGTGCCCAGGAAGCTACAATCCACGGAGCAATTTTTGCAGTATTAATTAAACCTTCATAAGTCCAGTTCACCATATCTTCTGTAGAAAAACAAACAAGCGACTTTATTTTTTCGTAAGTATTCTTTCCGCTGTTGCCAACTGCCTCGTACTGCTGATGGTCGTTTGTTCCATAAATATAAAGTCGTCCGTTATATTCTATTCCAGTTGGATCCGCACAAAAAATGTTTGAAGAAACAGGATTATTTTTTCCAGGATATTTCCAATACATTCTGCTAAAAGTCATACACTTTACTCCTTTTTCACTTGATTTTCCAGCATTCGTTGCACAGCCTCCTAAAACTGAAAAAAAATGCCAAAAACTAAAAGTGTCATCAAAAAATGTAATTTTGTGTCATTTTTTCGCATAAAAATCATTCTAAGTACAAAAATGTGCAAAACAATATAAAGTTTTGCTTATATAACTAACAAAATGTGCTATCATAGAAAAATATGGAAGAACATTTACGTCTTAAAAATTTTAAAATCGGAACAATTGGTTATAATCACAGTCATCCAAAAGACTTTTTTCTTGAATATCCCGAAGGTCTTGGCTGCTACCTTTTTTTACTCATAAAAACTCCGGGGCTTTTTCAGATTAATGGAAAGCATTTTGAAGCAAAACCTAATTCCTTTTTGATTATTTCACCGTCAACAAAAATCATTTATAAGGCAAAAAATCAAACTTACACGGACGACTGGTGTTACTGCAACATGAGCGACGAAGATGCCCAGACAATAAAAAAAATGGGAATCGAATTTAATGTAATTCACTACCTTGAAGAATCAGACGAAATTTCATCAATAATTCATTTTTTGACCTTTGAACACTATTCCGCTGACCTTTATCACGAAGAAATGGAAGAAAATTACGCAAATATTTTGTTTTTAAAACTCAGCAGAATTATAAAAAGCAATCTCCATCAGTCTGCAGACATTTTTGCAACTAAAAACGAAAAACTGACATTCTTGCGTTCAAAAATTTTTTCTGATCCTTCATTTTTTGAAGATGTTAATGCCATGGCCGAATTTATGAACATAAGCCGCTCGGGATTTCAGCATCATTACAAAAACACTTTCGGCACAAATGTTATGGCGGACGTTATAAACAGCCGCATTGAATATTCAAAAAGACTTTTAACAAGTACAAAACTTTCAATTGCAGAAATTGCCGCCAAAACAAATTACAAATCAGAATATGCCTTTATGAGACAGTTCAAAGACAGAACCGGCATGACACCAACAGAATACCGCCGTGGCGACAACTGGCTTCATAATCATCACGAAAAAGAATAAAAATCAGGAAATTCCTATTCTTCAAACTGAAGTTTTTTGGTCATTTTTGCATATTCGCCGTTTAATGACATAAGTTCGGCGTGATTTCCACGTTCTATAATTTCACCGTGATTTACATAAAAAATTACGTCTGCATTGCGGATTGTAGAAAGTCTGTGTGCAATAATAAAACTTGTACGACCTTTCAAAAGTTTATTCAGACCAAGTTGCAAAGCGTGTTCTGTTTCTGTATCAACGGAAGAAGTTGCCTCGTCCAGAATCAAAATGCGCGGATCACTCAAAAGTACCCTTGCAAAACTGATTAACTGCTTTTGCCCCTGACTCAAACCACCTCCGTTAGCAGTAATCATTGTGTTGTAACCATCCGGAAAAGCCGAAATAAAGTCGTGAGCCTGAACCGTTTTTGCCGCAGCCATACATTCTTCGTCCGTTGCATCAAGTCTGCCATAACGGATATTTTCCATGATTGTGCCACTAAATAAAAAACTGTCTTGAAGCATTACTCCAACTTGTTTTCTGATTGATTTTATCTGCAAATCCTGAATATCAAGACCGTCAATTAAAACTTTTCCTTCATCAGGATTGTAAAAACGACTCAAAAGATTAACAATCGTGGTTTTTCCAGCCCCAGTAGGACCGACAATTGCGACCGTCATTCCCGGCGTTATCACGAAATTCACATTTTTTAAAACCGGAGTTCCTTTTTCATAACTGAACGTTACGTTATCAAAAGTTACGTGACCACGAATTGGAGGTAATTCCTTTGCACCTTCTTTATCGCTAATGTCTTCCGGCTCTTTTAAAAGTTCCAGGATTCGCTCAAGGTAAGCACCGGTTGTTACAAGAGAATTGTAAAAGTTTCCCATGTTCTGAATCGGCTGCCAGAATCTTGAAATATAACCACCAAATGCAACCAAAGTACCAATGGAAACACCTCCTTCTGCAGAAAGTCCGCCACCAATCCAGCTGATTCCCGCAACATAAACAAGAGACATTCCTATCGTCTGCAAATTATCAACGGTTGGCCAGATTACGTTATTGATATTTACAGCAGGCATCCAGGCTTTTTTCCAGTTATCACAAAGGCTGTTAAAAATTCCCTGATTTTCACTTTCGCGTGCAAAACTCTGCGTAATTTTCATCCCACTCAAAGTTTCTGAAAGATACGCATTCAAATTTGACTGTTTTGCACTGACATTTCGCCACGCAAGGTGTTGTTTTCGCTTCAATGCAAGAAGAACAATCACCAGAACAGGAAGAACAGCCATACAAACCAGAGTAAGACGAGCGTCAATTGCAATCATAAATGCAATAATTACGATGATATTAAAAAGGTCACTTATAAGCTGAATAATTCCGTTAGAAAGCAAATCGGAAAGGGAATTTACATAGTTTACAACCCTAATCAGAATTTTTCCGTGTGGACGTGCATCAAAATAACTGAACGGAAGACTCTGTAATTTTTTAAAAACATCAGTCCTTATGTTCACAATAATCTGATTTGCTACGCGTGTCATAATTTTTAGTTTTGCCGCAAGTAAAAATCGAACAAGAATAACGCTACCTAAAATCGCGGCGGAAATAATAATCAGCATTTTAAAATCTTCGTTTGGAATTGCCTTATCAATTGCAAGCCGGATTAAATACGGGCTTGTAAGCGAAATTGCCGATGCTAAAAGCATAATAAAACAGGACAAAATCATTTTCCCGGTAAACGGTTTTATCCAGTGCATAAGTTCCATAATTACATGAGGTTTAAATTTTTCATCAAGCTGTTCATCTGTATCAAATTTATTTCTAGCCATTTTTTTCCTCCAGACATTAAAAACAGGCGGTACATTCCAGATTTAGGGTTTCTAAAAATTGCAATTTTTAGAAACAACCTTAAACACCGTAAACCTGTTCATTCCAGACTTTGCTGTAATATCCGCCTTTTTCAAGCAGAGATTTATGATTTCCACTTTCCGTAATCTGACCATCCTGAATTACAAAAATTAAATCCGCATTTTGGAAAGAAGAAAGTCTGTGACTTATAATAAAACACGTATGCCCCGTACTCTGCTTCTTTATTGACTCTCTGATTCTTTCTTCCGTTTCGTTGTCAACCGCACTTGTAGTATCATCAAGAATCATGATTTTTGGATTTGCAAGGAAAAGACGTGCCAACGCAATTCTCTGTTTCTGTCCGCCTGAAAGTCCAACGCCGCGCTCTCCAACAATTGTGTCATAACCGTCTGTCAAATCTTCAATAAATTCTTCTACGCGACCAAGTTCTGAGGCCTTTTTAACTTCATCAAAACTTGCATCCGATTTTCCAAACGCAATATTGCCTTCAACCGTATCACTGAACAGAAAAACGTTCTGCATTGTAATTCCAACATTTTTTCTTAAATATTGAAGGTCATAATTTTTAATATTTACGCCATCAATAAGAATTTCCCCATCAGAAACTTCATAATAACGGCACAAAAGATTTGCAATAGTCGTCTTACCGCTGCCGGTCGGTCCCAAAATTCCAACAGTCATTCCTGGTTCAACCTTAAAACTAATATTTTTTATTACAGGAGTTTCGTTATAAGCAAAACTGACATTTTTGAATTCTACGCTGCCTTTTACCTGTTCATCACTTTTTACAGGATTTTCGCAGTTTTTAATTTCCGGCTTTGTATTATGAAGTTCATAAAGCCGCTCTGCACTTGCATTAAATTTCTGCATATTATCAACAAGAGTTCCAAACATATTAATTGGCTGCGTAAACGCCCACATCAGACCGTTAAAAGTAACAAGTTCACCAATCGTCATTTCTTTTTTGATTACAAGATAACCGCCAAACAAAATCAAAATTACCGGCAGAATTCCGCATAACGCTTCAATCCACGGAGTATAGCGCACACGAACATCCGCATTGTTTACTGCTGCGTTTTTATATTCTTTATTGTCAACTTCAAATTTTTCGATTTCATAATTTTCGCGGACAAATGCTTTTACAACGCGGTTGCCTTCAATATTTTCGCCACATCTTGTATTCAGCACAGCAAACTGATCTCGCACCCAAAGATGAGCCGGTTTTATATGAATCTTGAATTTATAAATCAAAAAAGCAACAAAAGGCATTATGCAGATAAACGCAATTGTGAGCTTCCAGTTTATTGAACCCAAAGTGATGATTGAAAAACCGTAAATCAAAATATTTTCTACCGTCTGATAAATTACCCATGCAACAAAATGACGCACTGCATCAAGATCACTTGTTAAAAGCGTCATAACATTGCCGGACGGGGCATTGTCAAACCACTTAAAATCGAAAGTCTGAACCTGTGCATACAAATCTTCGCGCATAGAACGCACAACATTCTGAGAACAGTGTTCATAAATAATCTGATAAAGATAACGGAAAATTGATTTTACAAGAGTTGTACAAATCATTATCAAAACCAGTTTAGTAAGAATTGAATAATTTCCGCCGCGAATAACTTTATCTACAATTTTCCCAGAAACAACCGGGTTTACCATATTCAAAGCTGAAACTGAAACAGTTAGAGTAAGTCCCAGTGCCATCAGCCAGCCAAATTTCTTTACATACGACCAGATCCACTTAAACATCTGATTACCTCTGTACATTAATGGGCATCTCTAAAAAACCGTTTTCGATGCATTTTTAGAGATACATACGAGTTTTAATTCGTAAAAATACAACGAATTAAAACATCTCATTTTCAGCGTTACCTCTAAAAATTACAATTTTTACGAGGTAACCTAATCTGATTTTTTACACTTTTTAGTGCAATTTTTTGATTAATACATTAAATAATCTAGTAATTAAATTTTTACTGTGCTATAAAATTCTTAGTCAAAAATTGTACAAATCTATATAATCAGGAATTTAAAAAAATGGACGAACTTTTTGAATATTCAGACAGTTTAAATGCTCCTTTTCAAGCATTTTCCGGCTCCTGGAAGGACGTACGCCCGCATTGGCATTATTTTACAGAAATGGTTTACCTGGTAAAAGGAAAACTGATTGCAGAAGTTGAAGGTCGCAAATACAATCTTTCTGCCGGCGATCTTATAATTTTCTTTCCAAAACAAATTCACACTTTTTTTGAATACGTTTCAAAACCCGGCGAAGAAGAATTATTTTTTTACGTTATAAAATTCGACGATATGATTCTTTCAAACACAACGCCAGGTTCACCAAAACTTCCGCGAATTTTAAACACTGCAAATCAGAGCAAAAATTATTTTAATCTGATTACCGCCGAAGAATTAAAATATAACCCGGTAAAACTTTTTTTTGAAAACTGCATCTGGGAAACTCAAAATAAACAGTTCGGTTACGACATAAAAGTAGCTTCAACAATCAGCCTTATCGTAACGGAATTAATCAGAATCTGGCTTCGTCGTGGCTTTGTTTTTTCCACAAAAACAACATTTGACCAGTTCAGCAATAAAGATTTTTCAGTTCTGGAATACATAGACAAACATTCTTCAGAAAACATAAACATAGAAGATCTTGCCGACCGTTGCGGAATGTGCTATTCAAATTTCGCAAAACAATTTAAATCACAATTCGGAAGAACCTGCAAAGAATACATAGAATTTGTGCGAATTTGCAAGGCAGACACGCTCTTGCTCTATACCGACAAAACACTAGACTTTATCAGCCAGGAAACGGGATTTACAGATGCAAGCCATTTTATAAGAACTTACAAAAAAATCAGAGGAGTAACTCCAAAACAGCGCAGAAACGAATATACTTAAAAAATGGAATCTTTAAAACGAGGTAACAAAAGAAAACACGATGTTTTAATTCTGGCTATATCAACGAATTAAAACTCAAAAATCTCTAAATAAAATAAAGCATTGTAAATGATTTTTTAGAGATGCCCATAATTTTATTTTAAGGGAAAAATAAATTGCGAAACACAGAAAAATTACCAAAAGAAACAAATCACGACTATGCTTACCGCGTTATCCGTGAAAATATCATAAATCTGGAAATTAAACCGGGCACAATGCTAAGCGAACAGGACATTGCCGATGAACTTAACCTTTCGCGCACCCCTGTTCACGAAGCCTTGCAGGAATTAAGCCGTACAAAAATAATTGACGTTCGACCTCAGCGCGGAAATTTTGTCAATTTGATAAATATGGACTTAATCGAAGAATCTCTTTTTATGCGCTGTACTTTGGAATCCGCAGTCACAGAAATGGCCTGCAAAATTGCAACGCCAGAACAGATTCAGCAACTGGAAGAAAATCTCACTTTGCAGGAATTTTACCTTAAAAAAAATAACCTCGACCAGATTATGAACCTTGACAACAGTTTTCACGAGCTTTTTTATCACATCACAAACAAAATGCAGTGCTATTACATTGTCAAAACAATGAACATTCACTACGACCGTTTCCGCGAACTCCGACTTCACACCTCAAATCCGGACGTAATTGTCCAGGAACACCACCAGATTCTCGATGCATTTAAAAATAAAGACGCAAAAAAAGCAAAAGAACTGTGCCTTTCGCATTTAAATCGCCTCCACCTAGATTCAAAAGAGGTTATGAAAAAATATCCTCAGTACTTTTAAAATTTTTTTTATACGGGCGTTTCCCTCCGCTACGCTTTGGGTCGGGCTTTTCAGGCTTCCGCTGTTCGCTTCAAACACGGTCTGTAATTATTTTCCGAAATTACAAAAAAAATAGCCGGCACACAGAAAATCTTTTGTAAAAAACAAAAAATCAACTGTATGACGGCCGTGTTCGCGCTACGCGCGGCCTTACAATCCCTTACGCGCAGGGCAAAAATAATTTTAGCATTGAAAATGATTTTTTAGAGATAGCCTTTACCATCGTCCATCACTACAATGCGCCGTAATATGCTTTGCCCTGAACTGAACAAAACAGCCGCAGTTTGCACAAGTCATACCATCAATAAGTTTGTCACAAATCTTGCAGACTGCAAGCCGCATTTCATAAATCTCCTGTCCACAAAAATCAGCACAAGGTTCTGCCTCTGCCATTTCTTCAACTAGTTCAACAGACATTTCCATAGAGGCTAGTTCCTTTTTAGATTCACAAACAGGACAAAAAATCATTTAAAACTCCCAAAGTCTATTTTAATGTTACGCAAGCAACGCTTCTTGCCGGCAAAATTACTTCAACAAAATTATCGCCGCAAATCTTTACATTAAGCGTCTTTTCTGTAACCTGGTCAGGATTTTCAAAAGTATTCATGCTGTTCATTTTTTCACCTTCCAGAACTTTTGCTTCTGCACTACTGATTTTTCCTTCAAAGCCATCAAGATTAATTCTTATAATCCTTGATTTTTCTAAATCGGCATTTGTAAGACTCACAGTGTAAACTCCGTCCTTTTTACTTGCAGAAGAAGTTACAGCATTAATTTTTGCATCTTCAGGTCCAATCCACTCAGAAGAAACAAAAGATTTTAGTGCCGTTCCGTCCATATGTGCCTTGTACATATGAAAAACATACCATGTCGGTGTAAGAATCATTTTTTTGCCCTCAGTCAAAACCGGCGACTGCAAAACGTTTACTGCCTGTGCAATACAAGCCATTCTAACTCTGTCACTGTGATTATTAAAAATATTCAGCGTAATTCCGGCAACTAGAGCATCTCGCACAGTATTCTGCTGATACAAAAATCCAGGATTTGTACCGTCTTCAACCTTATGCCACGTTCCCCACTCATCAACTATAAGTGCAATGCGTTTCTGAGGATCATATTTTGACATAATTTCATCATGTTTGCGCACAAGTTCGTCCATGTAAGAAGCTTTTGCAAGCATATTATACCAGCCGTGAACATCAAAACCGGCAGCAGTCGGACGACTATTCCAGTCAGGTTCTACAGAATAATAATGCAGACTTAAACCGTCCATAAACTGATGTGCATTTTTCATTACAACATCTGTCCAGTTATAATCATTACAGTTTGGACCACAGGCAATTTTAAAAATTTTGTCCGGTCCATATTGACGAACATAAGTCTGATACCTTCTGTACAAATCAGCATAATATTCAGGCCTCATATTTCCGCCACA
The DNA here is from genome assembly GCA_963648145.1 of bacterium. Classification (GTDB taxonomy): domain Bacteria; phylum Spirochaetota; class Spirochaetia; order Treponematales; family Treponemataceae; genus Treponema_D. The sequence continues at coordinate 11,358 of CAVJCY010000010.1, forward strand.
GCCCCAGTTTTCGTTGCCAACTCCAAAATACGGCAGTTTCCACGGTTCTTTGTGACCATTTTTTTCACGGAGTTTACTCATCGGCGACTCTCCGCCAAAAGTAATGTACTCTACCCATTCAGACATTTCCTGAACAGTTCCAGAACCGACATTGCCGTTTACATAAGGTTTACAACCCAAAATTTCGCAAAGTCCAAAGAATTCATGAGTTCCAAAACTATTATCTTCAACAACTCCGCCCCAGTGAGTATTAATCATTCTTTTTCTTGTTTCATAAGGACCTATTCCGTCCCTCCAGTGATATTCATCTGCAAAACATCCGCCCGGCCATCTTAAATTCGGAATGTCAATTTCCTTAAAAGCTTCTACGACATCTTTTCTGTAGCCGTTGATATTCGGAATGTCAGAATTTTTTCCAACCCAAAAGCCACCGTAAATGCACCGTCCAAGATGTTCACTAAAATGACCATAAATATCTCTGGAAATTTGTTTTCCTTCCTGCGAACAATTAATTGAAACGCTATCCATAATTTTCTCCCTGCCTTTTCAGGCACTATGATTTCTTGCTCTAAGATAAGATTACAGCCAATCTGAATAAAAAAAATATCCATTTACACTAAAAAATTGATTTTTTGTGCTTTTTTACAAAATTTTCACCGTTTTTAAGTGATTTTTTATACTCTAAAACATCCCTAAAAAAAAATAATTCATTTTTTTGAAAAAATTACAATTTTGCTATTGACCTAAACACTCGTTTCCTATAGTATAAAACACATCAAGCGGGCGTAGCGAAGCTGGTTATCGCGCTGGCCTGTCACGCCGGAGATCACGGGTTCGAGCCCCGTCGCTCGCGAGTAAACCTGAAAGTTTATCTTTCAGGTTTTTTTTTGCTCTTTTGATTTTTCCACAGGAACAGTTTTTGCAAATCAAACATCTTGACAGTCATCATCAATCTTATTAAATTTATGGTACTTTATTCGGGCAATAGCGCAGTTGGTAGCGCGCGACGTTCGGGACGTTGAGGTCGTGGGTTCGAATCCCGTTTGCCCGACACTTTCAAACTTACATGCTTTTGGGTATGTAAGTTTTTTTTTGCCCTGATTATGGGTGCATCTGCCTTACGGCAGACCGGGCTTTTGCGGTATAAAAATGCTTTCGCATTTTTTCCGTCCAGCCACACTTCGTGTGTCCGTCCCGCTTACGCGGCAGCAATCCCTTGCACAGTCCACAGCTTCATAAAAATCTTAGGTAATAGTTCTTATTTTATTATAAAAATCCTGATTCATAATTTTATCCAAGGAGAAAAAACTATGGAAAAAAGATGTAAAAGAATTTTAATGGTAGCACTTATTGCCTTACTTGCCACATCAACTGTTACGGCTGCTTCAAAAAAGAAGTCTGGAAAAAACAATCAGTTCAAAAAAACTGAAAAGCAAAAAGATCCAAAAACAAAGAAAGTCTACAACTTTGACGGTCTTGAAGTCATAATTGGTGATTGGTGGACAAATCCTAATGCAAAGGCAAGTTCTAAACAGCAAGAAGATGCAAAAGCCTGGCAAGAATGGTCAAATTCTACTTACAATATGAACGTTACCCAAAAATCAATCACTGGCTGGGGCTCTAATCCGCAATTTGTTACAAACTATTGTATAACCGGCGGAGATAAAAATTACGTTTTCCTTATTGACGGACGTTCTGCAAACACTGGTGTAAAAGCGAATCTTTTTTACGACCTTTCTAAAATCAAATCTGTAAATTACAAAGATGCTTCAAAATATGATCAAGGCGTAGTTCAGTTACTTACAAAAGGAAAATCATTCTATGCCTTTAACTGGGGCAAACCGGAACCTCGCGAAGGTGTTTTCTTCAACAAAAGACTTTTACAGGAAGCCGGTTATTCAGCTGACTATCCTTATGATCTTCAGAAACAGGGAAAATGGACTTGGGAAACTTTTGAAGAAATGCTCAAAAAATTAACTCGTGATACAGATAATGACGGCGTTGTTGATTCTTATGGACTTACAACTTTCAGTACAACTTTCTGTATTGCTGCTCTTGAATCTAATGGCGGAAGTTATATTGAAAGAGACAGTAACGGTAATTTCTACAACAATGCAGGCTCAGAAAAATCAATGGAAGCTTGGAACTGGATTGTAAAAATTGTACAGAATTATCAAGAACCACAGCCAGAAGGTTCAAATTGGGACTGGTTCTACAGTGCATTTGTAAACGGAGAAGCAGCTTTCTTAGTTGACCAGGAATATAATGCTCAGCCACAGGGCAAATTTTCAAGCATGAAAGATGATTTTGGATTTGTATGTTTCCCACTGGGACCTAGTGGAGATCAGACTTACAAAACAGTCCACAGTTCAAATATGTGTGTAATTCCTAACATTTACGGTGCAGAAAAGGTAGAAAAAATTGCAAAAGCCGTTGACCTTTACCTTGAACCTGTACCTGGATATGACGGAGCTGACGCTTGGAAAGAAAGTTATTATGCAAGTTTCCGCGATTCTCGTGCAGTTGACGAAACACTCCAAATTATGATGGATAATCCAAATCCTCGTTTTGATGTTCTTGTATCAGGTTTTCAAACTGGCGATATGGTTTACGGCATTTGGGGTGGTTGGACAACTCCTCAAGAAGCGTATGAAAACACAAAGAATAGCTGGCAGGGATTAATTGACGACAGCAACAGATAAAAAATTAAACATCCGATTTTTTTAAGATGTTTTGAATAAATCACTTTCCAGCATATTTAGGACATCTCTAAAAAATTATTTTCAATGCTTTATTAAAAAAACGTGCGGGTTTTAATTCGTTAAAATACAACGAATTAAAACATCGCATTTTCTTTCGACACCTCTAAAAATTGCAATTTTTAGAGGTTCCCTTTTTAAACTAAAAATAATTCACTTAAAAATACAACTGCACAGGAAATACAGGCAACTGGGAAAAGACCTGCTCCAAAATACGAAAGAACAATTCCAATCACAAGAGCTAAAATTCCAGACACGGGAGTTTGGGTAGCCTGTATAATTGCTGGAAACGTCATAACAGAAAGTGTCACGTAAGGTGCATAATACAAAAAAGATTTTATAAAACGATTTTTTATCGGTTTTCTGATTAAAGTCAGTGGCAAAACCCTTATTGCATACGAAACAAAAAATGCCGTAAGAATATAAAAATATATATTATTCATTTAATTTTCCTCATCTTTAACAGGTTTTATAATTGCCATCACAGCGGAAATAAAGATTGTAAGAATTATTGTTTTTAATCCTGCTGAAAGTGCCTTTAAGAATGGAATGAGAGTAAAAGCATAACTAAAAATAAAACTTGCAAGAACTCCGCACAAAATTACTAGATTTTTCTTAGAAGCGGGAATTATAATCGCAATGAACATTCCGTAAAGCGCAACAGACAATGCACTTACAGCACGAAATGGCAAAATGTTTCCCATCCAGATTCCAAGTGCCGTACCTATAGTCCACAGTGGAACAGAAGCAACTAGTGCGCCGTAATTATAAGACGGTTGAATAAACCCCTGTCGAGCAATCGTTATTCCAAAAATTTCATCAGTTACACCGTAACCTATAATAAGTCGGTGAAAAAATTTAGTTTTCGGCGCAAATTTCTGACTTAATGAACAGCTCATTAAAAGATAGCGTGCGTTTACAACAAAAGTTATTAAGGCAAGCTCAATATAAGTTACGGACTGTTCTATTGAAGTAAAAAGCGCATATTCCCCGGCAGAAGCAACACAAAGCAGACTTGCAAGTCCACCTTGAAAAATATTAAGTCCGGCTTTTTTTGCAACAATTCCAAGTGAAAAAGAAACTGCAAAATATCCTAAACCAATCGGAAGCCCATCTCTGACACCTTCTAAAAATGAAATGCGTTTTTTTACATCAGATCTTTGTTTACAATTTTTCTGCATGCGAGTAATAATAAAGATTTCGCTCAAAAAAAGAAACAGTTTAAGTTATCTCTAAAAAATCATTTACAAAGCTTTATTTAGAGAAGCTTTCAATTTTTAATTCGTTGCTATAGAACAAATTAAAATATCTCGTTTTCTTTCCTTACCTAAAAAATTGCAATTTTTAGAGGTATCCTTTAAAGACATCCAAAATTCGACATTCTATTTGAAAATAATTTGCGTTACAATTCTGTTATGAAAAATATTAATTTATCCGGAAAATGGAATTTTATTGCCGATTGTGAAAAAAAACTTTTAAACAAAAATGATGATGGCACTATCAATGTTGATTTTGCAAAATTAGAATGGAATGATTTTATTAATCTTCCGGGGACAGTTTCTGAACAGAAAAAAGTTCCTGAAAATAACGAAAGAAATTCAGGATTTTTAACTGATTCGTATTCCTGCAGTGGTTTTATGTGGTTCAAAAAGAAAATTGCTCTGAATAATTTTTCAAACGAAAATATTTATAAACTTCTTTTAGAGCGGACAAGGATTTCTCATCTTTGGATAAACAATGAATACCTCGGAGAAAATAATTCACTTTGCGGAAAACATTTTTATAACATCACAGATTTTGTAAAAAAGGCTGAAAATCATGAAATCGAACTTCTAATAATGATTGATAACACGTCCTACCCCACTCGTGGCGGACATATGACAAGCTCTGACACTCAGACAAACTGGAATGGAATTACCGGAAAAATTGAAATTCAAATCGAAAATAAAAAACATCTTGAAAGTTTTAGGATTTCAACTTCTGCCACAAAAAATAAAAATCCAACTTTAACGCTCACTGCAGATTTTACTGGGGAACAAAAAATTTCAGCTAGCCTTACACTTTGCAATTTTGATTCAGAAAAATACATAAATTTCTTGAAAGATAATTCTGAATCTGAAGAAAATGCAGAAATTCAATCAACGGATGAAAAAAATCCTTTTTACATACAAGAAATTGAATTTTTACCAGGAAAGAACAGTTTTACATTTGAACTTCCAAAAAATACAAAACTTTGGAGTGCAGAAAATCCCTCACTTTACAGATTAAAATTAAAATCAGATTTTTTTACAAAAACTCAACTATGCGGAATCAAAACTTTTAGTGTAAACAAAACTCATTTTGAAATTAACGGCAGAAAAGAATTTTTGCGGGGAAAACACGACGGCATGATTTTTCCCAAAACCGGCTATGCACCCACGGACATTTACAGCTGGCTTAAAGTTATGAAAACTGCCCAAAAATATGGAATAAATCATTACAGATTCCACACCTGTTGCCCTCCGGATGCAGCATTTTTTGCGGCTGATCTTCTTGGAATTTACATGGAAAGTGAACTTCCGTTTTGGGGAACAATTCAAAATATTGGCGAAGAAGGTTTTAACGAAACAGAACAAAATTATTTAATTTCTGAAGGTTATAAAATCCTCAACGATTTTGGAAATCATACTTCTTTTGTTATGCTTTCTTTGGGAAATGAACTTTGGGGAAGTGCTGAAAGACTTAATTTTATTCTCAAAAATTATCATGATTATGATAGCCGGCCTCTTTATACAAGCGGGTCAAATAATTTTCAATTCTGGCCGCAAACAATGCAATATGAGGATTTTTTTGTAGGCTGCCGATTTGACAAGGACTCTCTTATCCGCGGGTCTTATGCCATGTGCGATGCGCCTCAAGGTTTTATTCAAACCGAAGAACCTTGCACAAATCACGATTACAATCTTTGTTTTTCAGTGCCTGTAAAGCCTGTCAGTGATGATGAAAAAAAAGAAGATCGAGAAATTGAAATTCAATACGGAACTGGCGTAAAAAAAGTAAAAGCAAGTTCAATTTCTGCAAATGAGCATTTTTTGCCACACAAACCAGTAATTTCACACGAAGTCGGACAGTACTGTTCATATCCAGATTTTAATGAAATTGAAAAGTACACAGGCGTTTTAAAACCTTATAATTATGAAATTTTCCGCGAAAGACTAAAAAACAGCGGTATGATTTCTCAATCGGAAGATTTTTTCAGAGATTCCTCACGACTTGCTGTTCAATGCTACAAACAGGAAATTGAAGCTCTTATCAGAAGTTCAGAAATTTCGGGATTTCAACTTTTGGACATTCAGGATTTTACAGGACAGGGCACTGCCGTTGTTGGAATTTTGGATTCATTTATGGAATCAAAAGGAATTGTAACGGACGAACAGTGGCGTTCTTTCTGCAATAAAACAGTTTTACTTGCAGCCTTTAAAAAATTTGTCTGGAATGAATGTGAAACTTTTACTGCAGAGATTTATTTTGCTTCTTACAGCGACAAGTCTTACCAAAACTGCACGGTCTGTGCATATCTTATTAATTCAGAAACTAATGAAATTCTTTCCGAAGATTCCTGGAAAATCAACAGAGAAGATTCCGGAATTCAGAAACTTGGAAATTTCAATTACAAATTCGAAAAAATAGATGAATACAAAAAATATAATCTTGTTCTTTACATGAATTCTTCTGATACTGAACAAAATCTTTTGGAAAATTCATCTGAAACAGAGTTCCTTAATTCATATATTCTTCACGTTTATCCAAAAGCGGACGAAGAAGTTTCAAAAGTGCTGATTTTTTTAAAGAAAAGCGAATACTGCACTTATGGTGACATTTTTCTTACAACAGATTCTCTAGAAGCAAAAAAGCAGGCATCAGAAGGAAAAAAAGTTCTTTTAATTCCCAAAAATATTGATAAAAATTTGCCGGGCCTTGAAAAATCTTCTGAAAAAGAAATTCAGACGGTTCCAGGAACTTACTGCACGGATTTTTGGTGCTACCCGATGTTTAAAAGCATTTCTGAAAGCATGAAAAAGCCAGTCCCAATTGGAACACTGGGACTTACAATAAAAAATGATTCTCCATTATTTTCAGATTTTAAAACTGATACTTACACAACTCCAAAATGGTACAACATCGTATCTCATGCAACGTGTGTAAATCTTTCAGGCACAGAGATTAAACCTCAAGTTCAGGCGATTGATAATTTTGAACGCAACTGGAAACTTGGACTTTTGTGGCAAATTGAAAATATTGTAATCTGTACTTCAAAGCTTTATGAAATTGCAGATAAAGCAGAAGTTGTTTATTTTGCAAAAAGTATTCTTAAAAATATGTAAAGGCTATCAGAGTTATGGGTGCCTCTAAAAATTGCAATTTTTAGAGATTCCATAAAATCTTTACTGCATAAAAAAACCTCCGGGAACTTTCCGGAGGTTCATTTTTTTACCGCTTAATTAGTAATCTTTCTTTTCCAACTTACGTCTTTTATTCAAAAGTTTTCTTTCAAGGGTAGTTTTTTTCTGGTGACGAGTAGCAGAAGGTTTTTCAAAATATTCGCGACGTTTATATTCACGGATGATTCCTTCTTTTTCAACCATACGTTTGAATCTTTTAATTGCTTTTTCCAGATTCTCACTGTCTTCAACTTTGATTGTTGCCATACTCTTTGTTCACCTCCTTTTTTCCGGGGTACCGTAAAAACGAATTCATCTTAATTGTTTTTTGAAATAATTTCAAGGCATTAGAACTTTGGTGTTAGAACTTTGGAAAACTGTGCAAGGGTATGGAGCAATGCCAAAGGCAGTCCGACGAAGGAGGACCGCGCGTTAGCAAGTTGCGGAACACCCGGTTTGCCGGAACGGCAAATACACCCAGAAAAATCTATTTATTAAAACGTGACAAAAATGCCTTTGTTCTTTCCTGCTGAGGATTATTGATTACGTCGACCGGATTGCCCTGCTCAACGATAACACCGCCGTCCATAAAAATAACTTTGGTAGAAATGTCACGGGCAAAAGACATTTCGTGAGTAACGACGACCATTGTCATTTTCATATCCGCAAGTTCTTTTATAACAGCAAGAATTTCTCCGGTAAGTTCAGGGTCAAGTGCAGAAGTCGGCTCATCAAAAAACAGAACTTCAGGATTAAGAGCAAGCGCACGGGCAATAGAAACTCGCTGCTGCTGCCCACCGCTCAACTCGCATGGATAATTATTTTCTTTATCCGTAAGTCCCATTCGCTTCAAAAGTTCATGGGATGTTTCCATGGCTTCTGATTTAGACTTTTTTAACACAGAAATCTGAGGATTTACAACGTTTTGCAAAACAGAATAATGCGGAAAAAGATTAAAATTCTGAAATACAAGACCGGATTTCAGAGTAATTTTATGGCAGGTTTCTTTGTCAGAATAAATTCCGTTTTGAACCAACGGCAAACCTCCAATAAAAATGCTTCCGTCTGTCACTTTTTCAAGTTGCGAAACACAACGCAAAATTGTGGACTTACCAGAACCGCTAGGACCGATAATTCCAAGAACTTCACCTTTATGAACAGAAAAAGAAATCCCCTTTATAATTTCATTTTCGACAAATGATTTTTTTAAATCTTTTACATCAATTACCAGATTATCCTGCGACATAACAAAATCCTTTTTTTAAGAATAATAAGAAAGTTTCTTTTCTAATTTTCTGAACGCGGTAGAAACAACCCAGTTCATAAGAAAATAAAATACACCGGCAATTAAAAGCGGAGTAAAAGAAACCATCCTGTTTGCAGAACTTTTTGCATAATACATAAGTTCCGGAACTGAAAGAATTGTCACAAGTGATGTGTCCTTTACGAGCGTTATAACTTCGTTGCCCATTGCCGGAACAATTCTTTTTATTACTTGAGGAAGAACAATTTTAAAAAATGTTTGAACGGAACTATAGCCCAAAACTTTTGCCGCCTCATACTGACCTTTCGGAATTGATTCAATTCCACCACGATAAATTTCAGCAAAATACGCGGCATAATTAATTGAAAAAGCGACTATGGCTGCAACATAAGAAGGCCATTGAATTATTTTATTGAAACATTTTGTTGCAATCAGTTTTGGCACAAAATAAACGACCAGCAGCTGAAGCATTAAAGGAGTTCCACGAATTATCAAAAGAAAAACGTTTGTTGTCTGCGATAAAATTTTATTTTTTGACATCTTTCCCATTGCGATAAACAAAGCAAGTGGAATTGAAAATAAAAGTGTCAAAAAAAAGATACTTAGGGAAGTAGCTGAACCAGAGCACATATTTTTTAACATGCTGAAAAAATCATTTACAGAAGAAGGTTCAGTTTTAAAAAGTGATGAAAGATAATTAACTAAATTTGAATATTCCATATAAAAACAAAAAGAATCTTCAGTCTGTAGTCAAACTGAAAATTTTATCTCAAATGACGCTTATTTTATCAGTTGAGATAAGTGAACTGCTCCACAAATAAAATGAAGCAGTCAAAAAATTATAATTTAGGGAACCTCTAAAAATTGCAATTTTTAGAGATATCCTTTACTGAATTGAAGAAGTTTTTTTACCAAACCACTTTACATCGATACTTTCAAGAGTACCGTCAGCAGCCATTTCTTTTAATGTAGTCCAAACTTTGTCTCTTAACGCAGCACCTTCATCGCCTTTTCTGAAACCAATTCCGTAACCTTCAAGCGCAAGAGGTTCTTCAATTACGACTAAAGGAAGTTTGCCTGTTGTAATCTGATAATCTGCAACGATACTGTCCATTACAATACCATCAACACCGCCAACTTCAAGGTCAGTTAATGCTGTAAGATAATCATCATATTTTACAATACTTTTTACTGATGAAGCGAAATCTGAATTATCATTAATAGCCTCTTCCCCACTTGAACCAGCCTGAGTACCAATCACTTTTCCGGCAGCGTCGGCAAGAGACTTAATATCACTGTTTTCACGAACAACCAAAACCTGTTCATTCATCAAATATGCATCTGTAAAAGACATTGCATTTTTTCTTTCTTCTGTGATTGTAAAACCATTCCAGATACAATCAATACTGCCTGAAGAAAGTTCCATTTCTTTTGCATCCCAATTAATTGGCTTTGCAACAAATTCTTTTCCAAGTCGTTTACAAACTTCCTTTGCAAGATCAATATCATAACCGTTTATTGTTCCATCGGTTTCTGTATATCCCATTGGAGGAAAAGAAGCATCAAGACCAAGGACAAATTTGTCAGATTTTGCTGAAGTTTTTTTACAACCAGCCAGACACAACACTGTAGCAGTTGCAAGAACAGCACAAAGAATTTTTTTCATTTTTATTCTCCCATAAAAAGTCAAGAGTAAAACTTCAGTTTTATGATTGACTTTTTAAGCACATTCACAATGAAATGAGAATGTGCAGTTGATGATAAAGTTTGCAACGCAAACTTTTAAAGATAAAAACGGACGCTTTTTCTGCAGTTTTTATCTTACTTCCTAATAAAAACTCCGCGTTAGCGGCAACACAGGAGGTGCTGAATCACAGTTTTAGAAAAACTGCAGTTAAGGGTATCAAAGATATCTCTAAAAATTGTAATTTTTAGAGATTCCCTTAATAAAATTACACGAATGTAATTTTTATAACACCTTCTTTTTATTTCCGGTAAATTTCTTAAGTATAGAAATCTGCTGTTTTACACAATCAGAAGCCGGTCCACCGTAAGTTTTCCGACTTTCTACACAAGCTTTTGTACTTATTACAGAATAAATGTCATCTTCGATTAAATCAGAACATTCTTTCCAAACATCCATTGAAAGTTCTTCCAGTTCACAGTTTTTTTCAATTGCGATTCTAACAGCCTTGGCAGAAACACCGTGCGCAGTTCTAAAAGGCATTCCCTTTCTGACAAGATAATCGGCAACGTCCGTCGCATTCAAATAACCGCCTTTACAAGCATCTGCCATTTTTGATTTATTCCACTTTGCAGTTGCAATCATCTGAGTAAAGACTTTTACACAAGACAAAACCGTATCAATTGCATCAAAAAGAGGTTCCTTGTCTTCCTGCATATCACGGTCATAAGCCAAAGGAAGAGCTTTCATCATTGTCATAAGAGCAAATAAATCGCCGTAAACTTTCCCAGTTCTGCCACGAATTAACTCTGCAAAATCAGGATTTTTTTTCTGAGGCATAATTGAACTGCCCGTCGACCATTTTTCACTTAAATCAACAAATGAAAATTCTGTAGTCGACCACAAAACAATTTCTTCGCAGGCGCGGCTCAAATGCATCTGAATCATGCTTAAATCAGAAGCAGTTTCAATAAAAAAATCACGATCAGAAACGGTATCAAGAGAATTTTCCGTCATACCGTCAAAATCAAGCAAATCGGCTTCGTATTTCCGATCCAGCGGAAGCCCACTGCCGGCAAGAGCACAAGCTCCAATCGGCGAAATATTAATTCGTTTCAGAGCATCTTCCAAACGCTGCCAATCACGAACAAACATCTGTGCCCAAGCACAAACATGATGCGCAAGAGTTACCGGCTGAGCATGCTGCATATGAGTAAAGCCTGGAATTAAAGTATCAATGTTCTGTTCAGCAATCTGGGTGAGTGCATCAATTAAAGTTAAAAGTGAATTTTGAATTTTAGGAATTGTTCGTCGCAAATAAAGCCGCTCGTCAAGGGCAACCTGATCATTACGGCTACGACCTGTGTGAACTTTTTTGCCAGCATCACCTATGAGATCGGTAAGGGAGGCTTCTATAAAGGAATGAATATCCTCGGCAGAATAATCAATTTTAAGACTCCCGTTTTTTAAATCAGACTTTATACTTTCAAGTCCATTTACAATCTGATTTTTTTCATCATCAGAAATAATTCCAGAATGAGCAAGCATTTTTGCGTGAGCAATACTTCCCGCAATATCATCAAAAGCCATTCTTTCATCAACAAAAATTGAAGTTTCAAACTCAACAGCCTGTGCATCAGGTCCCTCTTCAAAACGACCATGCCACAACGCTGCATGATTGTCAGATGTCATTGTTCCATGCGAATTCATATTTTCAGTATATTAAAAAACTGACTTTCTTACTAGTTAGGGGCAAAAACTTAAATAAGGGCATCTCTAAAAAAAAAATCAATGCTTTTTAAAGACTTTCGAGTTTTAATTCGTTAAAATACAACGAATTAAAACATCGCATTTTCAAAGATACCTCTAAAAACTGCAATTTTTAGAGGTTCCCATAAAAGCTTGCACTGAAAATTACAAAAAAAAGGCCGTTGATTTTACTCAACGGCCAGAATATATTACAAAATTACAGCTATCGGTTTGCGTCAGCTAATAATCCATCCCAAACATTTTTACAAGATTCATATGCTTCAGCAGGAGTTTGCCAAGCCCAACAAATAGAGTTACACATATCTTCACGAGAAAGACCTGGAATAAGTGTAGAAAATTCTGGATTTGGAGTTTTTGCCATGATAGTGATTGTTTCGTCAACAGCTCTCTGGTCACGGAAGCCTGCATAGTAACCTTCTTTCCATGCATCTGGACCATCATACCCTGGAACTTTACCTTTCCAAAGTTCAATTGCTTTTGCCATTTTATTAATTTCGTCAGCAGAATAAAGATTTGGAATAACCATCATAGGAGTATCGTGAATTGTCTTATAAACTCCGTCTCCGCTAGGTCCTAATGGGAATGCAACAAAACCAAAATCATCTTTCATATTAGAAAGGATTCCGTTTGGCTGAGCAATGTATTCCTGATGACACATAAATGCAGTCTGACCGTTTACAAATGCGGTCTGGAAGTAATCCCATGCAGCATCTGCAGGCTGTGGCAACTGATATGTTACGAACATATGCTGAATCCAGTTATATGCTTCCATAGATTTATCTGAACCTGCATTGTTGTAGTATTTTCCGTTTTCATCACGACCAATTGCAGAACCACCGTTAGAAGTAAGAGCAGCTTTTGTAAAACTATTATAGAAGTTAGACATAGCATACTGATCAACAACACCGTCATTATCAGTATCACGAGTCAAAACTTTACACATTTCTTCAAATTTAGCCCAAGTCCATTTTCCTTCTTTTTGCAAATCATAAGGAGCATCGCGGTCATAACCAGCTTCCGCAAGAAGTCTCTTATTAAAGAATATACCTTCACGTGGCTCTGAAACACCAAAGTTAAAAGCGTAAAATGATTTACCTTTTTCAAGAAGTTTTACAACTACCTGGTCATAAATATCTGCATCATGATAGTTTACACTTGTTACTTTTGACAAATCATAGAAAAGTCTCTGTTTAATACCTACAATAGCAGACCGACCATCTACAATTAAAGACATATATTCATTTGCAACTTTTCCGCCAAGACAATAGTTTGCTGCATAGTTAGGAATTGTTTCCCAGCCTGCAACCTGTTTTTGAATTACGTTTACATTGTAAGTTGAATTTACCCATTTCTGGAATGTTTTTGTATCTTCCTGCTGTTTTGAAGCAGAAGCAGCATCTGGATTTGTCCACCAGTCACCAATTACAATATTCATACCGTCAAAATTCCAGACTTTTTTAGTTGCCGGATTCTTCTGTTTTACAACACTCTTGTACGGATCTTTTTTTGAACTTTTGCTTTTCTTAGAAGCTGCAGTAACACTTGTAGTAACTAAAAGAGCTGCAAAACCAATACACAAAGCTTTTTTCATTGTACTTTTAATCATTTGGGCCTCCTGTTCATTTTTACCTAAATAATTTCTTATAGGGTTATTATAACACTGCTTTTTAAAATTACCTAATTTTTTTTTCAAGAAATAACTTTTTTTAAGTATTTTTTACTTAAATTTTCTCAATATATTAATTTTTTTAAGTTATTTTCTGAAATTTTGGTTAAAAAAAAACGCCGAAAATTAACTTTCCAGCGTTTTTTTTATGGTAACCTCTAAAAATTATAATTTTTAGAAATTCCTTTATCTTAAACTAAAGACTAGCGGTTGACATCATCAAGAAGTCCCTGCCAAACGTTCTTTGCGTTTTCATAAGCTTCCTGAGGTGTCATATATCCACCAGTAATACTAAAAATCATATCTCCCTGAGAAAGACCAGAAATCAAAGTATCAAAGCGTGGATTTGGAGTGTTAGCCATAAGAGTCAATGTTTCATCTACAGCTCTTGAATCACGGAATGTTGAATAATATCCTTCTTTCCATGCATCTGGACCGTCATATCCTGGAGTTGGTTCAAGCCAAAGATCAACAGCTTTAGCAATTTTTTCAACCTTATCAGCTTTGTAGCAGTTAGGAATAATACACATGTTTGAATCATGTATTGTCTTGTAAACACCGTCGCCACTTGGTCCCAACGGGAAGCACACAAATCCCCAGTCATCTTTCATATCAGCAAAACGTCCACCTGGCTGTGCATTGTATTCTTGATCTGCCAAGAATGCTGTTTCACCGTTGATGAATGCTGTATAGAAGTAATCCCAGCTTGCACCTTCAGCCTGAGGAAGCTGATAGTTCTGCCATATATGCTGAATCCAAGTCCAAGCTTCCATAGATTTTTCAGAACCGGCATTGTTATAGTATTTTCCATCAGCATCACGACCAATAATAGAAGCTCCATTTGAATCAAGTGCTGCATAGCTGAATTCCGTGTTGAAAGAAGACATAGCATACTGATCAATTACGCCATCATTATTTGTATCACGTGTAATTTTTTTACACATTTCTTCAAAAGTATCCCAAGTCCATTTTCCTTCTTTCTGCAAATCATAAGGATAATCTGCAGAATAACCATTTTCCTGCAAAATTCTCTTATTAAAGAACATACCATTCTTTGGTTCTGGTTTACCCCAGTTGAATGCATAGAAAGAATTTCCTTTTACAAGTTTTCCTACAACACCCTGGTCATATTTTTTTGCATCTTTATAATTTACAGATTTTACTTTTGACAAATCATAGAAAAGATTTGAACGAACACCAGTATTTGCAGAACGTCCATCAATAATGAATACGTAGTTTTGATCACCACCAGTAATACAGAAGTTTGTAACAAACTGAGGATTTGACCCCCAACCAGTAACAGCTTTCTGTGTAATATTTACATTATAAGTATCACAAGTCCACTCTCGGAATGCACGTTCATCTTCACGCTGCTTAGAACCAGCTGGTGCATTAGGATTTGACCACCAATCACCAATAATAATATCCATTCCATCAAAGTTATAAACTTTTTTAGTAGCTGGATCCTTCTGTTTTACAATATTTTTGTAAGCGCTCTTTCCCTTTGAAGAACTCTTTTTCTTAGAAGCAGCAGTAACTGTTGAAGTAACAATCAAAGCTGTAATACCAACGCACAAAACCTTTTTCCATGTGCCTCTCATCATCTTTTGGCCTCCTAGTTTTACCTAATGACTTTTGTAATATATCTATTCTATTATTATAACACTGATTTTTGAGATTCCAAATTTTATTTATAAATTTCTAAGTTGTTTTTATTTCTTCAATAAAAAAAATCCGATCCATTTATGAACCGGATTTTTTTTCTTAGCAAAAAACTTTTACTACTCTTTCATGCCTGTACTTGTCAAACTTTCAACAAACAAGTTCTGACAGAATATATAAAGAATCAGCAACGGAATAATTACCAAAAGCACACCTGTAGAAAGGATTGCATTTGAATAACCAACCGAAACTGTAACAGAAGAACCGTTTACAGCACTAATGTACTGTCCAAGTCTTTCTGTAATCGCAGATATCTGTTTTGAAAGCAACTGTATCTTTCCAAGGAAGAGGTCAGAATAGAAACTATCTGTCCACTGCCATACAAAAGAAAACAGAAAACATGAAGTTAAGATTGGCTTTGCACCAGGAATCATAATTTTGAAGAATGTAGCAAAAGGCCCACAGCCATCAACGTAAGCAGCCTCTTCAAGAGAATAAGGGAATCCCAGGAAGTACTGCCGAATCATGAAGATGTAAAGACCATTTTTAAGTCCCATACAACCGCAACACATTAAAATGTAAGGCACCATAGAACTACTCAAATTGAACTGCATTCCAAAAAAATTAAAATATCGGAAGTGCAGGAACAAAGAAGTAGAAATTGTCTGTGGCGGAATTACAATAATAAGAATTACACAGAAAAACCAAAACTTCTTAAAAGGAAACTGGAATCGTGAAAAACCATAACCTACAAGACTACATACAAATACCTGAATCGCAGAAACAAGGAGTGAAACCCAAATTGTATTAAAAAGTGATCTTCCGTAATCAAGAAGTGTTGCTGCAAGCTTCCAATTACTTGTAGAAAAGTGCTTTGGAACGATAATGATTGTCGTATCATAAAGATCCCGTTCAGCCATAAAACTGAATGCCAGTTTATTCAAAATTGGCTGAATAATAAGAAAACACATTCCAAACAAAAGAAGTGCACGGAAAATAGAAACTACATAATGTTTTGTTGTTTCTTTTAGCAGAACACCCCCAGACGCTTCGTTTCTGTCCCAGAAAGAACGATTTTCAAGAGATGTTGTTTCAACTGCCTTTTTGTTTTTATTTTTAGTCATAATTATACACCACCTTTGAAATAATCAACGAACTTAATCCTATCAACAACATACAGACTACAAAGTAAATCCATGCAAGTGCTGAACTGTAACCATAATTAAGCTGAATTACCATCTGATTTTCAATCTTTTCCATGATTTTGTTATCGGTCTTCATAAAGAAGTCAACGATTGTATAAACCCAACATACGAGAAGCAGAGGACTTACCATTGGTACTGTGATTTTCCACAAACTTTCCCAAGAAGTACAACCTTCCATCTGAGCAGCTTCATACATACTTGGAGAAATATTCTGTAAACCAGAAAGGAAGATAATAATCTGAATACCAGAAGCCATGGCAACATCATAGATAGAGTCAATAATTTCAAACAGGACTTTAAATACTTTACCACCCGTACCATTTACACCACCGGTATTTGATACAAGAATATCCTCAAGAACCTGAGTAATGGAATTTGAATTTCCAGATTTTTCAATTGTGTCTTTCAGCTGCTGCATAAGTGCATTGTTATATTCAAGACCTACAAGTACACCTGAAGAAAGAATAACCGTAAGAAAGAATATTGAACGAACAAACGTTCTTCCCTTGAATTTTTGATTCAAAATCAAAGCAACAAAGAAACTGAATACGATTGTCGCAATTGACTGGAAAATCATCTGTTCAATAGATTCAACAAGCATACGGTTGAATTCCGGATCAACAGTTAAAGCTCTCTTATAGTTTGCAAAATTGTTCGGCTCAAGTTTAATGCCTTCCTTCTGCTTATTTACTTTAGCCTGTTCTGCATAATCAGGCTCTTCCCATTTTTCCTGACGTGCAGAAAGCCATTCTACAAGACCTTCAATTTCAGACTCTTCTTCATCTGTAGCCGAAGCAGTCAACGCCCCATCTGAATCTATAGCATCAGAGCTAGTATTTTCAGCACCGGCAGCATTAAGAATTACATTTGAAAAACTCATTCTTAAAGACTGAAACAACGGCTTTACCATAAAAAGTGCAAAACCAATTATAAACGGTAAGATAAATAAATATCCGTAAAAAGCCCTTCGTCCTGAAAGACCAACCTTTCTCTTTCCTAAAAATTTCAACTTATTTACCTCCCTGAAGAACTTTATATTCACGGGCAGAAATATTTATTCCTTCATCTGTTACAAAGTCTACGTAACCAAAGTTTACATAAATCTTTGTACCGTTATCAAAAGTTGTTACAGAAACAGTATTATCATCATCAAGATACTCATGATCTGTAATTTCTGCATTTCTTACAGAACCAACTTCTTTGTCATAACGTTTATAAGTTTCTGCAAGTCTGTCTTTCCAGGTTTCAAAACAAGCAGCATAATATTCTGTATAGTTTGTTTCCTGCAAAGACTTCTCTGATTCTTTCATAAATGTGTAATATAAACCGGCACCAACTTCGGCAGATTCAAGTATAATCTGATTATTTTCGTAACCAAGGTTTACTGCTGAACCTGTAAAGTTTTTATAACCGTGTAAAGCAATTGGATAGAATGGAACATCTTTATCAAGAATTGCATAGTCATTACCGTGCAAATCAAGGTTTGTAATGATGTCAACATTGTCCAGCGCGTAAGCATTTCCTCCGTTAATCATTACACCTAAACCGCTACGTTCAGCTTCCTGGAATTTTTCAATCTGGCTGAGTTTATTTTTCTGACGAGAAACAGGTCTGTTAGAATTGTAATCAGCAGAAACAATGTTTCCCGCATCTCTGTAAGAAATTCCCGAAAGATTATACTTAGAAGCAGATTTTATGAGCACATCTGAAGCTTTGTTTACAATCTTAGGATTCAAGTAATAGTAAGTATCCATTGTGTCAAGTTTTCCATACCAAACAGGAGAAAATTCACTGAGCTTACAAAGTTCACTACTTGCGAATCTTGCAGCATCCCTATAATTAAAGAATCCGTCTGTCAAACCTGAACGATAAGCAAACTGAGTTGTTGCATCAAGATAAATTTTTGCAGAAGTATCATCAGTTTCTTTCAAAAGCTTTTTAAATCCAGAAGTTCCACCCAATTCACTGATAAATTTTACACTTCCAAGCATTTTTTGACGAATACCACCGTTGATTACTCCAGAAAGTTTATAATTTACATTCTTGATTCCAAGATCTTCAACCTGATTAATAATATCAGCGGCATCTTCATAACTTGTAAGTTTATAAGGCATTGTCTTAGGAAATCCAAGAACCTGCTGAACCTTATCAACAGCACCAACAAGTTCAATTGTCAAAGGACTTTCTGTGTTAGCAACTTTTGCAGAATCTGCAAAAAGATAATCACGGTAAGTCTTTGCCATATCTACATAAGACGAAGAGTCAACAAAACAATATCGCTGAACAATTTTTTCATCCTGAGGAAGTTTTTCTTCATAAGCATACTGAGCACTAGTATTTCTTGAAGAAACTTCAAACTGTTCACCGTGAACCATCTTGTAATCAGCACGTACATAGTTATAATTTGCCAGTTTTCCGCTTATTTCAGCTGTAACACCGGCATAAACGTCGCCATCTTCTATAATAGAAATAAATGATGAACCATCTTCCCAAGACACACCGAATACAGGGAAAGCTGCTCGAGTTTCTGTAATAATTTCCTTACGGTCAGTACCATAGTCCCAACCGTAAACATTGGAATAATAACCGTTCTGCTTTGTTTTTCCGTTATTGAAGTAAATTAAACTTCCGCCACCTTCTGGAACAAGCATAAAGCCACTGTCTGAAAGAGAGGCTGCACCAAAGAAAGGAAGAACAGAAAGCTGAACAATCGGATAAGCCTGTCGATACTTTATTTTATCAAAAGGAACATTAACGACTAAATTCGAGCCGTCAAGTTTGTATGACACTGTTACACAGAAAGCAGGTTCAATTTTTTCCTGAACTTCTTTATAAAGTTCTTTATCACGCATGTATTCTTCGTCTGTGTATCCGATTTTTTCAAAAATCTCTTCACACTGCTCCTTCAAGTAAGTATTAAGAGGATTAAAAATCAAATAAAGATAATCGTCTTTGAGTCCAGGGTATTTTCTGAGCAATTCTGCTTCATCCTGAGTTGCAGACAAGTTGTCTAGGTCAATAATCTGATAACATCGTCTTTCAAGAACATTCTGATCTGCAGAACTCAAACGAGAAAGATACTCATCCATCTCTTCGCCATAAATGGCCAAAGGATATTTATATTCTCGTTCCATCTGGCTAATTGTATAATTTACAGTAATTTCATTATTTGATTTTTCTACATTAAAGAAATCACGTTTAATACTGTAAGTATAAGAATCATAAACATTTTCTACACCGTTTTCTGTTGAATACTTTACCAAAAGAGTAGAATTCATATTGTTCTTTTCTTTTGGCTGAGCAAGTGTATCAGAAGCAAGATTCTGAGGATTTGAATACCACACATGACCCGTATTTTTCTGCAAAATAGAGAACTGAGTGGTTTTTGCATCGAAATCCATACGCAGATATTCATTTTCCAAAACCATTGTATCTGGAGTATTTTCAATTGCTTCATACGGAAGTACAGCCGAATCTGTAACTTTTCCAACATTCACGAGTCTTACAACAATGTAAGCAATAAATGCAGCAATTACCAGGAAAATTCCCAACCAAATATAAAAAATCTTTGTAGGTTTATGAAACTCAAATTTCTTTGTTTTCATAGGTTTTGGACGACCAATGTAAACAAATTCTTCAGAAGTTTCAGATTTGTTTGTTGTATTTTTATTTTCCATTTTTCATCCTCATCAGTTCAGCCGGAACATAATTTCTCGTCCGAGAGAAACAAAATATGCAACACCCTGAGATATCATACTAAAGAACAAAAGCATGATAAAAATAAATACAAGCATTCCAAATAAGGTAATAATCGTAAACAGGAGCGTTTTACCAAAACCAAAAGCATTAATTTCCATCATCGCCATAAAAATTAAAATTCCGGCCCAAATCAAAGAAATATTACTAAAGACATAATAGAAAGAACCTTCGTCAACGGTAATAAACTGACTGATGATAATCAACGGAATCTGAATTAAGGGATATGGAGTCAATGCATAGGCAGTTCCCATGTAAATATCTCCTAAATGTCCTTTACCATCAAAAAGAGTTGTTACACCCCAGTTACAAATACAGAAAATAGCCAGTGGAAGAAGAATTGTACAAATCTCTTTCAGGATATTTACTTTTTCCCAGTTTATGTCAACAAACAAGAAACTTGTAAATCGTAATTTCCAGATATGAGTTAACAAAGTAAGAATTACGATAATGTTTGCCGCAGCATAAGAACCTCTCTTTGCATGAATCAAGTCCCACATACCATCTGCCGGATGGACGATTACATACAGAGAATACTTTAAAGTCTTAAGGAAATGCAGCCAAGTATCTTTTTCTGCTATTTTTTTAAGTTTTTTTACTACATAACTCATAATGATTTAAGCTCCTTTCTAAAGGCTTTAACTCGTTTAATAACAAACGGAATTAAAATCAAAACTACAACTACAAGAACAACATATCCAATATTATGTTCAATCCAATCTTTTCTATAGTATTGGAATGCCTTTGAATAATTCTTTCTGTTTCTCTTAAGCTGGAAAAGTTCCATGGCATCTTTATATTTTCCCTGACGGAAATAAGCCTTTCCAAGACCTAAATAGGCCAAATCGTAGTTTCCATTTTGTTTAAGAACTTCAGCCCAAACCTCAGCAGATTTGTCATACTCACCGACAGCATACAACTCGGTTGCCTCATAAATTAAGCTTCCATACTCTGTTGGTGTAAATACAGTTACAGATGCATTCTGATTATCAAGAACAAAAAGATCTTTTCCTATGTGTTCAATTGAAACAGGACTTCTGAAATATCCGTTGATATTACCTTTGTTACCAAAAGCATACAAAAGGTCACCTTGATTGTTATAAGCAAAAATACGACCGCGAGATTCATCAATCGTAATGTAAATATCATCATCAAGAACTGTAATATCATTAAAATGAGCAGGTTCCTTGATACCGGCAGCATTCCCCCACTGCAAATCACCAATCGGAAGATAAATACCATTTTTTACAAGAATATCATTTCCAAGAGCGTTAAGGCGACGGATTGGTTTTGCTTTATCTGATTTCAAATCCCACTGTTCAAAAGTCTTTGTAACAGCATAAATAAATCCTTCAGAATCCATTGTTGCATTCGAATATTCTGTCGGAACAAAGGATTCCATCTGTTCTCGCTGAGCTTTAGTAGAAAAATATTTTTTCCACAAATAAGTTGTCCAATCGTAATTTACTTCACTTGCACCATAAAAACCTGCAAAAGTTCCATCAAATTCATACTTGATAAAACCTTTGTTTACGTTTTTTGCAAGAACATAAGCACGACCTTTTGTATCGGCAACAACTTTTTGAGGATAAAAAGTCTTTCCCTTTTCATAAGTCGGATCATCAGGTTCAACAAAAACAAGCATCAAGTTCAAATCTTTATCAAGCTTTACAACTCTTCCGTTATTTGTATCTGCAATAAAAAATGTACCATCTTCTTCATTTATAAAAATGTCATTTGGTCCATTAAAGGTAGTATTTACAGTCGGATCATCAGAATAAAAATGATCAATAACACGTCTGAAAGAAACTGTTTTATTTTCATTGTATTCAAGCTCAACAATCCTGTTATTACCTGTATCAACTACATAAAGCAAATTCCCAATACAATATAAACTTGACGGATTCTCCAGAGAAGTATCAAGCTCCAAATCATTTGCATAAAGAACACTAGAAACTCTGTATACATCCGGAGATTTTTCAACTTCGCCCCAATAGTCATAAATATAAGTATCACCCTTTGCAAAAGCGGATGAACCTAAAATCATAAGACTGGCGATTGTTATAATCTGTTTAATTCTTTTCATTACGCTAGTCCTTAAGTCCAGATGTGGCCATAGTTTCCATAATCTGACTCTGAGAGAATAAGAAAAAGATAATTGGTACAGACATAGTAAATACAATTACCGCATTTGCCTGTCCTGTACGAGCAATACCACCAGCCTGAATCTGGCTTAGGGCATAAGCAAGCATCTTCTTACTTTCAGTATAGATGTACTGAGTCTGAGGGTTATTCCACAATCCCTGAATAGAGAAAATGGAAATTGTAAGCCAGGCAGGTCTAACATTAGGCATAACCAGCTTAAAGAAAATTGTTAACTCATTTGCACCATCAATTTTTGCAGCTTCAATCAATGACATCGGGAAGCCTTCCATAAATTGCTTCATAAGAAAGAGTCCAAGGGAACCTCCGATAGCCGGTAAAATCAAAGCCCAGTAAGTATCAATCATGTGCAACTTACACATAATCAAATAGTTTGGAATACCAGTAACGTATCCACTGAACATTAAGGCTGTAACTGCAAGGCTAAAGAACAACTTTCCACCAGGGAAGTCATATTTTGCAAGAACATAAGCAGCCATTGAAGCAATGATAACATGTCCTACTGTAGCAACCGCCGTTACAAAAATAGTATTAAATACGTAACGCGTAAACGGAACATAAGACTGACTTAAAGTTACAAAAAGATCCGAATAGTTTGCAAATGTAATATTTCTAGGAAAAATTGTCTGTGGCTGCTTTAACAATTCATCAAGAGGTTTTAACGAGTTAGAAATCGCAAAAACCAGCGGAAAAATCATAATAGCAGAACAGAGGAACAGGAATATATAAATTCCCACATCACCACCAATTGAACGGTTTGGCTTACGTCTGAATTTGTAATGATGAATTTTTGGACCAATATCGGCGTATTTATTTCTTCTACTCATCTTTCTACTCCGTATTACTGGCCAACTCTGTTAAGAAGTGACTGAATTATTTTGTTACAAATAATCATTACAAGGAACAATACAACTGCAATTGCAGAAGCATAACCCATTTCAAAACGCGTAAATCCGTAGTCAAAAAGGTGAGTTACGATTGTACGTGCACAATAGTCTGTTGACGGATATCCCGCAAGTGTTCGAGGAACATCACAAACATTGAATGCAGAAGTAATTGACATTACGGCACCGAACAGCAACATTGGTTTCATGTTAGGAAGGGTAATGTACCACAATTCCTGCCATCGGTTCTGAATACCGTCAATATAGCCAGCTTCGTACTGCGCTTTATCAATTCCTTTTAAACCAGCTACGAAAGAAAGGAAGCCTGTACCAAGTGACTGCCACAAAATAACAGGAATAATGACTTTCATTACAATGGACGGATCCGTAAGGAAGTTAATTGGAGAACTTACAATTCCTGTTTTTACAAGCCATGAGTTCAACCAACCGTACTGATCATCTGCAAATAGTTTCTGAAAAACTCCGACTACGTTACCGGCAATTGACGGAGCATAAAAAAAGAACACAACCAAAGTTCTTACCCAGTTAGGAAGTTCATTAATAAGCCAAGCAAAAAGGAAAGCCATGATATAGCCAACCGGACCTGTTATAACTGCAATAAGAAAAGTATTTTTTACCGCAATTTGAAAAACATCGTCCTGTAAAAAGAGGTTGATGTAGTTCCTTGCGCCAATGAATTCCGGTTTTTCCAGAATATTAAAGTTTGTAAAACTGTAATAAATAGAATTGATTACAGGAAGTACATAAAAGGTGATAAACAACACAGCATAAGGCAAAAGGAACAAATAGCAGAAGCTTAATCGTTTTGCCCTGTGACCTGTATCTGAAAGCTGAAGGCGTTTTTTAGCCCAATATCTTTCCCACGTTCTACTCATAATTTTTTATTCCTCCTCTACTCACCATCAACAGGAAGTTTGAATTCCTGACGTTTTCGAGTTATCTCTTCATTGATCTTACGTGTGTAATCAATAAGAGTTTCACGTGCATCGTCTTTGTCATTGATAACTTTACGAGCACCGTTTACAACATGCCGCGGAGTATAATAACTACCCGGAACTTCTGGAACGGCAACAGTTTCTTTAAGAGATTCTGTAAGAATTTCAATCTGCTGAGAATTCCATGAAAGCTGCTTGAGTGCTTCAACATTTGCCGTTGAATAACGTGCAGAAGAACCAAGTATAGCTTCAAGTTCACGACCAAAGCGCAACTGTGTATCTGAAGAAACCCACCATTTCATGAATTCCCATGAATCATGCATACGAGTTTCGTTCTTCATAACGTTTTTCATTGTCTTTTCATCAACATTTACAACCAGATTATCAGGTAACTTTCCGGCATAAATTGAATCGTAAGAAACATTTGAATTATCAACAACTGTTACGTCCTGAAGATCCAAACCTTTCTTAAACATCATACAACAAGCTGTTCCTGCTATAGTTGTTCTGTCAATTGTACCGTCTTCTTTAAGAGTGCCCGGAAGGTATGTAAAGTCCCAAAGTCCACGAATTTCAGGAGCACCAACAACCAACGTATTGTAAGTTGTATAGTTTGCAATTCCTAAAGGCATTTCACCAACACGGAATCGGCTCATAAAATCAAAATATGTAGGAAGACCGTAACTATTATAGAATCCTGTGTACATCTTAAATGCGGAAATACCAGCTTCACTGTCAATTATAGATTTTGTACCCTTTTCGTTATAAATCTTGCCGCCATTCTGATAAATCATAGAATAGAGCGTTGTCATATCCGGGTTTGCAATCTGAGGGAATGGAATTCCAACATCAAGGTTTTTACCCTGCAAAGTCGGAAGAATTTCAATCAAATCTTCCCAAGTCTGAGGAACGTCAAGTCCAAGTTCTTCCAAAATATCTTTTCTGTAGAACATAAGATTGAAAGTCTCTGTTTCTGGCAATGCATAAAGTCCGTCATTATATTCGTATGGTAGATATGCACTTTCATAAAAATCTTTAAGAACTTCATCACAGTCAGAAAATCGTCTTAAGTTTACGTTGGCATTTCGCAAAGCATAATCAACAGGGGCAGACTGATAAGTTGAAACAACAACATCAGGACCGTTTCCAGCAACGACTGCATTAAGTAAAGAATCAGCACTAATAAGTTTTACGTTTACGTTAATTCCCGTAGATGGCGAGAACGAGTCATCAATCATATTCTTGAGAATCTGACTCTGGTCACGACCTGTTACAATCCATACAGAAATAAGATGTTCTGAGTTTTTATCATAAACATTACCAAGACTTGTTGAATCTACAAAATAAGAACTGAAGAACGACGCAATTTCGTGACCAGCTTTCTTAAAGAAATTAGCTTTTACAGACTTAACTTTATCATTTGCACTTTGTACAAGAATATAGTCAACATCAAGCTTTGTTTCTGTCATTGTCAACAAAGAAGAGCCAAGTGACGTTATATTATCTTTGAATGTACTGAAAGCTTTTGTAATGTTATCAGGACGTTTATAGAAATTTTCCAGCTGAATTGCAAGAGTTTCTGCCGGAGCAATTTTATCTGATTTTTGACCTGTAACAGCAATAAAATCATCGATTAATCTGTAAAGGCGTTTGCTTTCAAGATTCATTGCCTCATACTGTTCAGGGTAAACTTTATCAATTTCATAATCACGGAAAGCATCTGGATTTTTACCAGTCAATACAAGAATTGTTCGGTAAACCTGATTCAATCGATAAATACTATCCTGAAGTTCATTAATAATAGAACCTATTTCACCAAGAGTTGCTTCAAGTCTTATAGTATGTTCACCTTTTGAAAGATAGAATTTATAAGGTGTTCCGTCTGCATCAGAAAGTGTAATGAGATTCCAGTCAGAACTGTAAGGAAATCCTACAGATTTCAAAGTATCAACAGGAATTACACCATCAATATAAACTGAACGGCAGGCAACATAACCACGCTGATAAAGCTGGCGACCTTTTATTGAAATTGTATACCATCCGTTTTCCGGAATTTCAAGTTTCCATTCAATCCACTGTCCAGGAGCTTTCCAAGAATCGCCGCCAGTATAGTTAAGTATAGTATTTTTAATACTGTAAGGTTCTGTAGTTGCAGATGCACGGTCATAACGTGCAAAAAGCGAAGGATCTGAACGGGAAGAAGACTCTTCTCCCTGAACTTTCACCTGAATGTCTTTAGCAGTAAAATCTTCAGGTTTTGAAGGCTGTTTTACAAGATACTGTTCATAAGAATCATACGTAGCAACAGGAACAAGTGACAAATTACTGATTGCAATTGGTTCGTTTGTAGAAACCATTGTAATTTTATTTTCTCCTTCTTCAAAATAGAACTTATACGGTTCTACTTCATATCCTAAGTCGCTTTTAAATAAAACTGTTTGATAGTCAAAGAATTCAACCTGTGAAGGTCTGATACTATTTCCCTGGTTATCATATTTAACCGGTCCACCATCTTTCCACAAGCGGTAGAAAGCCAAAATATCAGCACCACTGAAAGGCATTTCATCGTTGATATATAAAGTGCGTTCCATTGTTACATTTCGAGAAGGAATTGCAATATATTCCATTGAAATGTTATAGAATCCACTTTCCGGCACATCAACATACCAAGTTACAGATGAACGATCTTCTGTAATTACGACATCTTTACCATGATAATTTACTTCTGCACGAGTTCCGGTAGAGTTATCTGTGTCATAATCGAAAATATCAACGTTTACAGTAACATCAGGATTTACAGCATCCCCATGTTCCTTTAAATACTCTGAATAAGTCTTTGTTGATGAAATTTGTCCGACAGACGTTGATAAATCAAAACCTTCATACTTTTCACTGAAGTTACCATCAGGAATAAGGCTAGAAATTACGAAAACAAGAACAATTACTGCAATGGCAATCAGACAGTTTCGCAACTTCTTATTAATTTTGATTCTTTTCATAATATTAAATTGTAACACAGGAATAGGATTTTTACATAGGATTTTTTACTGAAAATTATAAAAAATTGTTTTTTTTAGGTAAAATTAAGTTAAAAATACTTAAAAAAAATGGACAACAGCGCAAAGAATTGGAGCAACCGCGAAGGTTATTTCAATAACCGAAGCGGAAGCCCGTAAGCCACACAATTTGTGTGGCGCGGACTTTGAAGGCGAATGCCGGAATTGCGGAAAGTCTGGTTTTTGCAAAGCAAAAATGCGCCCATGTAAAAGGGTATCTCTAAAAATTGCAATTTTTAGAGGTTCCTAAAAAAGAAAATTAATCCTTAAAATACGAGTCAAATTCCTGATCAGAATGAGGAGAATCAGAACCACTGGTAATTAAAAATCTAACATCGGTGTCGTTTTCCTCAAAAAAATTATCTTTTGACGGAAGAAAAATTGCAAGAAAAAGATAAAAAAGAAAACCAAACCCATGAAAAAACGCCAGAAAGATGAAAATTATACGAAAAATAATCGGATCTTGAGAAAAATATTCGCCAAGCCCTGAACAAACCCCACAAAATATTTTATTGCTCTGATTTTTTTGCAAACGCTTTTTCATCTTATACTTCCTTTGCCATAATCATGCATTTTAAAACTGACATTCCCAGAAACGCAATTCACAGAAAAATGTGTAGATTTTACATTCTCTGCCAGTTTTTTCTTAAAACCGGAATTGCAGTCATCATCAAAATTACAGTCGCCCATCGCAAGTTTTAAATCATAAGAAAAATCAGAAACACTTTCTTCAAGATTCAAAAAAATGCTGCCAGCAACGCAATCAACATTTGCCCTCTGCCTTATTATAGTACATAAATTTAATTTGCCAAAAAAACACCGTACATCAGCGGTTAGACAGGAAAGTTTCTCTACAAGAAGAATACCACCGTTCAGATAAATCTGGGCTTTTGTACAGGAAAGCGAAATATTTTTAAAAATCATTTTTCCGAATTTCATACTGATTTTTAAGCGTTCAAACTTTGCATTTTGCGGAATTGTAACAAGAATCCGGGGAACAATATGATAATTGTGGCTGTGATTTAAAAAATTAAAATTCAGATGTTTATTATTTGTAACAGAAAGACATTCACCGGAATGTTCAAAAATCAGATTTTCTTTTGGAAGTCCGCGAGTTTCTATACAAAACGATTTACCAGGAATGACAACCACGTTAGCGGTTTCAAAAGAAAGATTCAGATATTTTACATTGTTAAATGAAAAAAACAGGGCATCGGAAGAAAAATCTTTAACGCATTCATTATCTTTTTTTGACTTTGAACGCACATTATTTTTCTTAGATTTACCCTGTTTTTCGCTTTCTGTCATTTTTAAACCTTAAAACTGATTATAAATACAGATTTACTTAAGGTAAATAGTATAAATTCATTTAAGATACCTCTAAAAATTGCAATTTTTAGAAGTTCCCCTAACTAGCGTAAGTTGCAATGAATACTCCGGCTGCAATTGCAGTTCCAATTACTCCGGAAACATTTGGTCCCATTGCGTGCATCAAAAGAAAATTGGTAGGATCTTCCGCCATACCAACTTTGTTAGAAACACGTGCTGCCATTGGAACAGCAGAAACACCTGCAGAACCAATTAACGGGTTGATTTTGTCTTTTAAGAAAAGGTTCATAATTTTTGCCATCAGAACACCACCGGCAGTTGCAATAACAAATGCAAGCAAACCAAGAAGAATAATTCCGATTGAATTCATATTCATAATCTTTTCTGGAGTCATCTGAGAACCAACGCCAAGAGAAAGGAGAATTGAAACAATATTCATCATTTCATTTTCCATTGTTTTAGAAAGACGTTCAACAACGCCACATTCTTTTACAAAGTTACCAAATGCAAGCATACCAATTAAAGGTGCTGCTGGAGGCAAAAGCAATGCCGTAATAACTACAAGCAACAGAGGAAAAAGAACTTTTTCAGTTTTAGATACAGGACGAAGCTGTTTCATTTTAATCTGACGTTCTTTTTTAGTTGTAAGAAGTTTCATAACTGGTGGCTGAATCATAGGAACAAGTGCCATATATGAATAAGCGGCAACGGCAATAACGGCCATCATTTCAGGGGCAAGTTTTCCGGAAACATAAATTGATGTAGGACCGTCTGCACCACCAATAATTGCGATTGCGGCAGCCTGTTTCATTGTATAGTCAATTCCAGGAACGAAATTCAAAAGGGCAACCCCGAACAAAGTTGCAAAAACGCCTAACTGAGCAGCACCGCCAAGTAATGCCATTTTTGGATTTGCAATGAGAGGACCGAAGTCTGTCATAGCTCCAATCCCCATAAAAATCAGCATTGGAAAAAATTCATTGCCGACACCGGCACTGTAAATAATATGGAGCATTCCATCCGGACCATTTCCCATTCCAGCACCAGGAATATTTACAAGAATCGTGCCAAATCCGATTGGAATTAAAAGCAGTGGCTCAAAACCTTTTGCGGCTCCAAGATAAACAATCAAGAACCCCACTGCCAGCATGATAAATGACTGCCACCCCGGTGCTTTTCTGCCTTCAAAAGGGTCAGCACTTTCTGCCGCTGCTATTGCTGCTTCTTGAGCCTTTGCCTGAGCAACTTCCTCAGCAGTTTCTGTGTGCATCAGTTTATAAATTCCAGAATTTTTTGCAATATTTTTAAAAAATTTTGCAGGTTCAACAAAAGGAATTCCTTCCGAACCTTTTACAATTGTTGATTTTACCTGAGTAGTATTTTCGACTGATTTTGAAACGCTCACTTCGGAAGATGATTTTTTTACAGAACTTCCTTCACAACCGCCGAAAGACAAAACTGTCGCGATTGCCATAATTACAACGCAGGAAAATAAAATCTTTTTTCTGTCTGATTTTTTATTTTTATTTAATTCTGTTTCCATTACTGAACCTCAGCGATTACATCGCCCTGTGCTAACTGAGAACCGGTTGCTGCAACAAAATGAACTTTTCCTGCAACGCCGGCCTTAATTTCAAGTTCCATTTTCATAGATTCAATGATAACAATTGTAGTATCTGGCTGTACTCCATCGCCTTCGTTTACTGAATAACGAAGCAAAGTTCCGGCAACAGGTGCGTTAACAGGTTTTCCGCCAGTTGAAACCGGGGCTGCAGACACTACTGGAGCACTCGGAGCTGACTCTGAGGCAACTGGAGCTGCAGAAACAATTCCGCCAAGATTTGCAAGAGTCTGATTTGCCTGAATTGGACTTCCGGCAGCAACTGTAAAATGAATATTTCCATCTTCCGGAGCCTTAATTTCAAGTTCCATTTTCATTGATTCAATGATAATTACTGTGTCGCCTTTTTTTACAGCTGAACCGTCTGCAACAGCATAACGGAGCAAAGTTCCGGCAACAGGAGCATTAATTTCCAGTCCACCAGACACACTTGCAGGAGTTGCTGGCTGAGCAACAGGAACACTTGCAACAGAAGTTCTAACAGCAGGACTAGCACTCGCAGCGGCAGCACCAAAGGCAACGTTATAATTTGTTCCGTTTACATTTACAGACATTTTATCACCGGCAGGTCCAGTTGTTACATTGTAAGAAACACCGTTAACATTAATGCTATAAGAACCACCCTTATTTTCTTTTGAAGGAGCTTCCGCTTTTTTAGCAAATGCAGTTGCAGCATCAACAGGACCTTTAGCGCGATTTGCAAAGAATTTTGGAGCAACATTCGGGAACATTGCATAAGTCAAGGCATCTTCATCAGAACCGTTACCGCCGTTTTTCTTTGACTCTTCGACCATTTTTTCCCATTCAGGTTCAATAAGATCTGCAGGGCGGCAAGTAATAACATTGTCCATTTTATTTAATTCAAGTGCTTTTTTTACAAGCTCTGGATTTGGTTCTGCAGGAAGTTTTCCGAATTTTCCAACAAGAAGATTTCTGAAATCCTGAGTCATTGTTGTGTAACGGCCCATAAGAACATTCATAACGGCCTGAGTTCCAACAATCTGAGAAGTTGGAGTAACAAGCGGAACATATCCAATATCTTTATGAACGCGAGGAAGTTCTTCAAGAACTGCATCCATTTTATCTCCGGCATTCTGCTGCTTAAGCTGAGATTCAAGATTTGAAAGCATACCGCCAGGAACCTGAGAAAGAAGAATTCGAGTATCAGCACCAAGAAATTTTGATTCAAGAGAAGAATAATGCTGTCGAATTTCACGGAAATAAGCAGCAATTTCAAGAAGAGCTTTTGTGTCTAGGCCAGTATCCATATCTGTACCTTTGAGCATTTCTACGACAGTTTCTGTAGGAGAATGAGAAGTTCCCATAGACATTGAAGAAATTGCCGTATCAAGAATATCTGCACCAGCTTCAGCACCCTTTAAAAGAGTTGCAACAGAAAGACCGGTTGTAGCATGAGAGTGAATTTCAACAGGAAGATCAACTTTTTCCTTGATAGCCTTAACCAAATCATAAGCAGCATAAGGTTTTAACAGACCAGACATATCCTTAATGCAAATTGAATCAGCACCAAAATCAGCATAAGTTTTTGCAAGTTCAGCATATTTTTCGATTGTATGATAAGGAGTCACGGCATAAGAAATTGCCATCTGGACATGTTTACCCGTCTTTTTTGCAGCTTTTGTGGCACATTCCATATTTCTAGGATCATTGCAGGCATCAAAAATTCTAAAACAGTCAATTCCGTTTTTTGCGGCAGTTTCGACGAATTTTTCAACAACATCATCAGCGTAGTGACGATAACCAAGCAAATTCTGGGCACGAAGCAACATCATAATTTTTGACTTTGGCATTGCTGCGTGTAATTTTCGGAGACGATCCCAAGGATCTTCATTTAAAAAACGGATACAAGTATCATAAGTAGCACCGCCCCAGCCTTCTACAAACTGGTAACCGATTTTATCAAGCATTGGACAAGCAGGTAACATATCTGCTGTTGTCATTCGTGTAGCGTGAAGACTCTGATGAGCATCACGAATAGCAAGTTCTGTAATTCCAACTTTAGCCATTTTATTTCCCCTATAATTTAGAGTTACCTCTAAAAATTGGAATTTTTAGAGGTTCCCTTTATTTACGAATTAAGTGTTTTATCGTGAATTGCAGCCGCAATTGCAGCGACAACCGCATTATTATCAGTTGATGCAACAGGAGCAGACGAAGTGCCTGTCACTTTAGCAGCCGTTTTTGAAGCCGGAGCATCTTCTTTATCAAGTTTTAACATATGTATGACCGCATGAAGAAGTTTCATACACAAAATCATAATGATGATAAAACCAAAAACTACACACATTCCAAGCAAAGTCAAAAGCGCACTCTGACCAAGCATCTGAGTAATTGTCATAATTCCCCCTAAAAAAATCAGCCAGTTTAATGGCTAAAGTATATTCAAATAATCAGCGATTTTCAATTAAGAATTACTAAGAGTTACTAAGAGAAAACGCCGATTATGACAGATTTTTTACACATAACATTTTTTTAAGCACCGCGATTTTTTTCAAAGTTACCTAAAAATTGCAATTTTTAGAGGTTTCCCCAAATATCCAATTTTTATGAACCTAAAAAATTAAAGACTAAAACGATATTTTTCACTAATATAAAAATATGACTACACCGGTTTATGTTTTTTTAGCAGTTTTTGTTTTATCAGTGGCGGCAAGTTTTACAGTTCCAGAAAAATTTCTACCCTTGAAAATATTAAAAAAGTTTCTTTCCGCTTTGATTTTTCCATTTTTGTACGCAGCTGGATATTTTATTCTTTATGATTTTATGCCTTACTCTTTTCATATAATTATCAGGGCAGTAATTTCACTCATTTTTGTTTTTTCAGCCTCAGTTCTGACTACAATTCAAAATGACTTAAAAAAGGATTTTTACAATTTAATCTGCATTTTAAAAGGATTTTCGCTTATTCCTTTTATTGAACTTTACCGTACAATTTTTTACCAGCAGCACATTTCTTTATTTCTGATTATTTTATTAATCTCAATTCTTGTTTTAATGATGATTTTTATGATTATTTTTATGAAAAACCAAAGCCTAAGTGAATATTTATGCACGGTTTTTCAGTTTATTTCTGCCTCAGTGTTTAATTTTGTGGCATTTATGCTTTTATTTCATAAATCAGGACTTTTTTCTGCATTTTTATTTGCAGGAAGTTTTATTTATCTTTTAAAAATTGTTTTTAAGGCCGTAAACAGAAAACACCTGAACTTAAAACCAGCTCCGTACATCATTTCTGGAACATATATTTTAAGCCAGGTGTTCATTCTAGTTGGAACAATTTTAATGATTAGCGGGACTAATTAGGGCATCTCTAAAAATTGCAATTTTTAGAGGTTCCCATTAAAAAGATCATCCCAGCCGTAAAGTCTGCCTTTAGAAAGTTTTCCTGTTTTTAAGGCAGAATTTAATTTTACGAGAGATTCAACAGCTCCAACGGCAAAACCTTCGCGGCTTCTTGCGGTATGAGTTAACTCGATTGTATCTGCCGTGCCGTCAAAAAATACCTTGTGGGTTCCTGGAATATTTCCGCATCGCATTGAACTTACGTGCAGTTGATTCGGCTGCGGACAACTGTGAAAAGCATCCGTTACAATTTCAGTTTTTAAAGAATTGCCTTTCATAATACGGCGGGCAATTTCAAGAGCAGTTCCAGAAGGACTGTCCGCTTTTTGATTATGATGAGCTTCCCAAGTTGCAACGTCATAATCAGAATATTCACTCATAATTTTTGCAGCTTCTTCTACAATTTTGTAAAACATATTTACTCCAATAGAAAAATTACCGGCAGTCATAATTGTTCCACCGATTTTTTCTGCAAATTCCGCAATTTCCTGATGTTTATCATTCCAGCCAGTAGTTCCAACAACAAGCGGAAGGCACAGCGGAAGAAGAGCCTTTATATTTGCAATTACGCTTGAAGGCTGAGTAAATTCAATAATACCTTCTGCTCCGCTTGATTTTACAGCCCGTGTAAGTGCAGCTTCATCACCGACAGGAATTTTTACTGTAGCATCAACAGCAAAAGGATCAATAGTTGCAACAACTTCATTTCCAGATTTCACGGCACACTGTTCAATCATGTGTCCCATTTTTCCATATCCGACTAACGCAATTTTCATATTTTTTCCCCTATAAAAAGTCAAGAGTAAAACTTCAGTTTTCAAAGTTGCCTCTAAAAAATTGCAATTTTTAGAGGCTCCCTTTTATGTTTGATTTTTACCCAAAATATGCTTTATGAAGAATTCTTACAGTTTTTTCTGCTTCATCATTATTAACAATCATACTGATATTTACTTTTGAAGCACCCTGTGAAATCATCTGAACATTAATTCCTTCATCGGCAAGAGCTTCAAAACCGGAAGCAAGAATTGCAGAACTGTGAGCAGCATCACAAATGATTGTTACGATGGCTTTTTCTGTGCGAACTGTGACATCACTTGCTTCTTCAAGGTCTTTTACAAGTCCTGAAAGGTCAGTTTTTGAATTTACGGTAAGCGAAACAGAAACTTCCGAAGTTGCAATAACATCAATACTGATATTCCATTTTAAGAAATTATTAAAAATATGTGCCAGGAATCCGGCAGCACCGAGCATTCTTGAAGACACAATATCAATCAAAGTAATGTTTTTTACAGTCGTGATTGCACAAACCGGAGGAACTTTTCCATTATGCTTTTCTACAATGATTGAGCCTGCACTTGTGATATTGTAAGAATTTTTTACACGAACAGGAGTTCCAGTTTTTCTGACTGGTAACATAGAACGCGGATGAAGCACCTGAGCACCGAACATTGCAAGTTCCTGAGCTTCTTCATAAGTAACTTCCGGAACCGTGCGAGCCTCTTTTACAACGCGCGGATCAGTTGTAAGAATTCCATCAACGTCCTTCCATGTCTGAACTTCATCAACTTTTAGCACGGCACCAATCATCGTTGCTGTTAAATCAGAACCGCCACGACCCAAAGTTGTGATATTTCCTTTTTTATCTTTTGCAATAAATCCTGTTACAATAGGAATTCTGTCATCCGTTCCATTTTTATAACCATTAAGTCCAGCTGGAATAGTTTTCCACACTTCATCAAGAAGTTCGGCAGACATAAAATTACTGTCACTTATAAATCCAATGTCCCATGCATCATAAAACTGGGCCGGGATTCCTTCTTTTTGAAGATAAGCTGACATCATTCTGACTGACATCCGTTCGCCAAAAGAAACAAGATAATCTCTTGAACGTTTGCTAACTTCCTTAATCATAGAAATGCCTGTCAAAAGTTGTTTTAATTCAAGAAGCAGACTTTTTATTGTATCAATATTTACTCCAAGTTCTGCGGCAGTTTCTTCGTGAAGTTTCGCGACGCCTTCAACATCGACAACTCCTTCTATAGCTTTATCAGCTGCTTCAAGAAGATAATCCGTAGTATCTCCCATTGCAGAAAGTACGACGATTGGCTTTTTTTCTGCATAAGCCTTGATAATTGAAGCAACATGTTTAATTCTCTGTGCATTTGCGACCGAAGAGCCGCCGAATTTCATAACTATCATTATTTTTTCCTCAAAATTTGATTATGGGAACCTCTAAAAATTGCAATTTTTAGAGATGTCTTTGAAAACGCAATGCTTTAATTCGTTGTATTTTAACAAATTAAAACTCGAAAGTATCTCTAAATAAAGCATTGAAAATGATTTTTTAGAGATACCTATTATAAAGAAACTAGTTCTTTTTATCCACAACAACGAATTGTGCGTTCTGATTCGGAATATCAACTTTTTCACTTTTTAAAATCAGTCCATCATTTAATTTTACGGAAGGCTGTCCTTTTAAGAGAGTCTGCATATCAATTTCTGGAATCAGCATCAAAGCATCATTTCCTTTTTTATCAATACAGAACGCAGAATATGTTCTTTCAGGATTTTGAATGAGATAAACAAGTTTCCAGTGAGTATCGCTAAGTCGACTGGCCTTTTTTGCAGCAATTGAAGCGGCATCTCCGGCAGCAATTCTTTCAAGCATAGCATCTTTATCCATCAGACGACGACCGTCAATAAAACAGCGCAACTGCTGATGAGAAACTAAATCTCCATAACGGCGCAAAGGCGAAGTAACCTGACTGTAAAAACTCAAGCCCAGCCCCGCATGAGGAGACGGAGTTATTCCTACAGAACGTTTTCGCATACACTTTATTCTTGCAAACTGTCCTGCCCAGCCATCCGGTAATTTATCTGGAAATTCCGGAGATTCCTGACTGACATATGGGAACGGAATTTGATTTGCAAATGCAAAACGTGCAGCACCTTCACCGGCCAAAAGCATCATTTCCTGAATCATATCATTACTTTCGTATTTTTCTTCCGGCTCAATGCTGACTTTTTTGGATTCCTTATCAACCGTAATATGAACTTCCGGCATTTGAATAGTCACAGCGTTATTTTTTTGTCTTTTTTCTAGATTTTTTCTTGCAATTTCAAAAAGAGGCTTTAATTCCGCACTTTCTTTTTTTTCTTCCGCCTCTTTGTAAGTCATACGTTTTACACAAATTTTTGTTTTCATCACCTTACATTCTTCAATCTGACAATCATCAGTGAGTTTAAGGCGGAACGACAGAGCACAGGAATCTTCCTTTAGCCCCAGGGCATAATCTTCAAGACAACTTTCACAAAGCATGCGCGAAGCACCTTCTGGAATATAAAGAGTTGTGCCTCGTTCGCGGGCTGCAAGATCAATTTTTGAATCCGGCAAAACAGAACTTGCAGGATCCGCAATATGAACCCAAAGATATTCCCCGTCCCAAGCTACAGCATCGTCTGGATCATTAGAATGTTCAGAATCAATTGCATAAGAAACGCCAGGAACTTCAACCCGCTCTTCTTCAAGCATAGCACCAAGTTGTTCCGACGCAGACGAAAAAGAAAAACCAAAACGTGAAGGATAAGGATTTTTCGTAAAATCCCAGATTCCAGTGTCAATCAAAAGCTGATGTGCCTTTTCCACCGTCTGCTGAATACCCGCTTCCGAAAGAATTTTGCATTTATCCGTCTTGCAAAGCGCGAACGCTTCAACTTCACCCATAAATTTTGCATCTTCTGGCAACAATTTTTTTTGTTTTAAACGTGATAAAAATTCCGCCCTAAATTCTGCCTCATGTTCTTTTTCAAATTTTTTTTGATTTATGATTTTGATTTCATCTTCAGTGCGCAAGGTAAAATTAATAAATCCAGATTTTAAATCTTCCGCGCAAATTGCAAATTCCAAAGACTCTGAAATTGTTTTATACAAAAAATAAGATTCATCCGGCTTAACTTCCCCTCGTGCAATCTGACACAATTCTAGAAAACCTGTTTTTTTTGAAGCCGTTTCATCATCAGAAATTAAAAGTTCATAACATTCTTTCAACTGAACTATAAAATTTTCATCATTAAAGGCAAGCACATTTTCTAAAGACGAGGAGGGAGTGTCACTCAAAACAATAATATCCTTTTCCCTAACTTTTTGAGTTCCGTAAACCGCCTTTTTTCCCGTCAAAGTTGCCGGCTGAGTGCAAAATCTTATTACAAATTTATCTTTATCAATATCATCAATAACAGCACAGGAATTTTTATACAAAACAACAGAATTTTTTTTCATGATTACAGTCTAGCATATTTTAAAACATATTGGCATCACTCAGGAAAATTGTGCAAGGAAACTGTAAAGGCGTGCCTCTCCTCTGAAAAAGCTGCGGCGTTTTGTTCTCCCATAAGGGCATCTCTAAACATCTATTTCCGAAGCAAGATGATGAACAATAAAATCACGGCGTTCTGGAGTGTTTTTCCCCATATAAAATTCAAGAATTTCGGGAATATCTTTGAGCGTCTGTATGGAAACAGGAGTAAGATGGATTCCAACATCCTCGGATTCGCCTTCTTTGCGCGGACGAATAAACATTCCGAATTCCTTGTCGCTGATTTCTCCAAGCCCTTTAAAACGCGTAACTTCGGCAGTTTTTCCAAGTTTTTTAACTTCACGGTCACGGCTTTTTTCTGAATAGCAGTAAACAGTCTTTGTTTTATTACGCACGCGGAAAAGTGGTGTTTCAAGAATATAAACATGACCTTCCAGCACAAGTTCTTCAAAAAATGAAAGAAGATATGTCAAAACAAGATTTCTGATATGGTATCCGTCATTATCGGCATCGGTAGCAATTACAATTTTGTCATAACGGAGATTTGCGACATCTTTTTGAACGCCAAGACTAAAAGTAAGATTTTTTAGTTCTTCAACATCAAAAATTGAAGATTTTTTCATTCCGAACATATTTGCAGGTTTTCCGCGCAAAGAAAAAATCGCCTGATAAGAAACGTCCCGGCCGTGAATCATTGAACCAGTTGCAGAATCTCCTTCCGTAATAAAAATCATGGAATTTGAGCCTTTTGTACCATCTTGCAGATGGTAGCGGCAATCCAGAAGTTTTTTGATTTTGAGCATTACAGATTTTTCAGCTTCGCGCAGTTGTTTATCCGTAACAGAATTAATTTCGTTACGCGCTTTCTGATTTTTTATGATTTTTTCTTCTAGTTGGCCGGCAATTTCGGGATTGTGACGCAGCCAGTCATCAACGGCAAGCTGAGTTTCTTTTATAATCGGAGCCCTGATTTCTACGTTTCCCAGTTTATTTTTTGTCTGAGAAGTAAACATTGGATTATCAAGTCCGACTTTTAACACTACAAAAAGTCCGGCTGTAACATCCTTAATATCATATTCTTTTTTGAAAAATTCATTGGCACCCTTTGTAAATCCATCAAGGAATGCCGTAACGTGAGTTCCGCCATCCTCGGTACTCTGACCGTTTACAAAGGAATAAACACATTTATCAAGAGAAGACGCGTGTGTCAAAACAAACTGAAGATTCTGACCTTTGTAATCAAACATCGGATAAAGAGCCTTTGCTTCCCCGCCCATTTCGTGAATCAAAAGATCTTTTATACCATTCTGACTGATATATTCTTTGCCGTTGCACTTAATTAAAAGTCCAGGATTTAAATAAGCGTAATTCCATAGACGTTTTTCTACCATATCCATGTGATAGGAGTAATTTCCAAAAAGTTCGGAATCAGGCAAAAATTCAAGATAAGTTCCGTTCGGAACGCCTTCTTTTGCGCGTCCAGTTTTTGATGAAGTTTTTTCGCCTTTTGCATACTCTACAACCGCCATTTTTCCGTCACGTATAGAAGCAGCCCGAAAATATGATGACAGGGCATTCGTAGCTTTTATACCAACACCGTTCATTCCGATTGCCTGTTTAAAAACCGAATTATTATATTTTGCGCCAGTATTTACGTTGCTTACACAGTCCTCAAGTTTTCCAAGTGGGATTCCTCGGCCATAATCGCGAATTTTTACCCGACCATCTTTTATTTCTATGTCAATTCTTTTTCCAAAACCCTGCGAAAATTCATCAACGGCATTATCAATACCTTCCTTCAAAAGAATATAAATTCCATCATTTTCGTTACTGCCATCTCCAAGAGATCCGATGTACATTCCTGGTCTAAGCCGAATGTGCTCAAGTCCTTCAAGATGCAAAATTGAATCTTCGTTATATTCAGCAGGAGCTGATGCAGTACCTTTTGCACGGATAGTTTTAGTTTTTGCAGTTTCTGATGTTTTTTTTGCGCTTTCGATAGTCTTTTCCTGAATTTTTGATTTTTCAGACTTTACAATAGTTGACGCAGCCTTTGCACTCGCATTTTTTTTTACTTCAGTTTTTGAACTAGATTTTTTCTCATCATCAGAACTTTTTGATTTTACAGCCATTTCCCCACCCGTTTTGTTTGTTACTAAAACAAAATATCAAAAAAAATCAGTTTTTTGGATATTTGCATTAAGGGTATCTCTAATAATTGCAATTTTTAGAGGTTCCCTTAAAAGTCGTATCGTTAATTTTAAATATAGAAGTAAGTAAAGTCAATAATTGTAATTTTCAGTGTAATTTTCAGATTTCTGTAATTGTTTTTTGAACGGCCAGTTTATCAAGAATCTTGCCGAATAAATCAAAACTTTCACTATCAAGACTTAAAAAATCATCATCTTTTGTATGAACTTTCCGCCAAGTCAAAGGAATTTCACCGTTTTTAACATAATTTTCAACTTCTCCGGACGGTAACATAGTCA
The DNA here is from genome assembly GCA_963648145.1 of bacterium. Taxonomy (GTDB): domain Bacteria; phylum Spirochaetota; class Spirochaetia; order Treponematales; family Treponemataceae; genus Treponema_D. Next base: position 51,722 of record CAVJCY010000010.1, read on the forward strand.
CGGCAACAGATGGAATTCCGTTAACAAGAAAACCAGCGTTGTCACTGTAATTACATTTTAGTTTAAAATAACGGCCGTTGCAGGCAGAACTTAAAAGCCTTGTAACTTTATTTTCCAGTAAATTAAGATGACGCAAAAAAGTTCTATCCATTCCGGATGGCAAATCATACTGACAGATTATCGGAATATTTCCGCGCCCCATACAATCAAAAACATAAATTTCGTCATCCGTAATTCCAAGTTTTTTGTAAACTTTAGCAAGCTCAAAAGCGCCCTGCTCTTCAATTCCGTTTTCGCCAAGTTCTTCGCCGTCAGTAAAAATAATTCTCACATTATGGGCAAAATTTATTTTAGAAAGTTTTACCGCCCAATTCATAATACAAAAAACCGCCACAGAATTATCATTTGCACCGGGACTTCCTTCAACCCGGTCATAATGTGCAATCACTGTTTTTATTTTGAACATTGAATCATATTGCTTTTGAGGAAACTTCACGTAAATATGATTTTTCCCTGCAAGCGAAAGAATTGTAGAATCAACTCCGTTTTGCTTTAAAAATTGCTGAATATACGCCTTACGGTCGCAATCTTCAGTCAAAAAGGAAAGAAACGGAATTATTTCTATAGCAGTCATAGGCTCACTATTCTAATAAAGGGCAGCTCTAAAAATAAGTAACGCTTATATCAGAATTATCTTTTAAATAACTCTTTCCGTTGTAATTTAAGGCAGTCAAAACTTCCGTGTGATCTTCAAAAACCGCAACCGTGTGCTCTTCATGACAGGAAACTTTTCTGTCGCAAGTCACAACCGTCCAACCGTCTTTTAAAACTTCAACATCAGCAGTCCCCAGATTTATCATAGGTTCAATGGCAAGCACCATTCCCGGCTTAATTCTAGGATTCATTCCGCGGAAAGGACAATTTGGAACACTAGGATCTTCGTGAACATCAAGACCTACTCCGTGTCCGCAATAATCAGAAACAACACCATAACCGTGAGCAATCGCAATATCATAAACTGCATTCGCTACGTCACTAATTCTGTTTCCAACTTTGCATGCTTCAATTCCCGCTTTAAGACATTCTGCCGTGACTTTCTGCAACTCCCGAACCTTTGCCGGCACCTTATCGCCAATCAAAAGCGAATGTGTCGTGTCACTTATATATCCGTCCAAATCAATTCCAACATCAAGGCTCACCAAATCGCCATTCTGCACGATGCGTTTTTTACTCGGCAAACCGTGAATAACCTGTTCATTTACACTGATACAAACAGCCCCTGGATAATCTTCGTGATACCACGCCGGCGTTCCACCGTGACCTTCAATAAATTTCTTAAAAAGCTGGTCAATTTCCCAAGTACTCATTCCACTATGAATTTTTGGAATAATTTCATTAAACATATCCGCCGTCAAATGGCAAGCCTTTCTAATTCCGTTAATCTGTTCGTCTGTCTTTAAATGAATCATAAATATTTCAGAAACAACTTATAATTTGCAAAGGCGGGGAAAGGCTTCCCCTCGCTCGCACTACGTTGCTCGCTACCCCTTCTAGCGGGGCAATCTATTTTCCATTTAGCCCCGCAACGCCCCAATTTTAGCACTAATTAAAATAAATGACTAGATTTTTATGTTAGTTTATACTAACCAATACAATTTTAAGGGTATCTCTAAAAAATCATTTTCGATGTTTTTTTAGAGATACGAGCGGGTTTTAATTCGTTGATATAGCACGAATTAAAACATCGCGTTTTCAGAGTAACCTTAAACAAATTTTCCATCCGTCTGCACTTTTCTGCAAACTCCGGCCATTGCAAAGTCACCAAGACGTTCGTATTCTTCTGCCATTTTCTCCAAAAAAAACAAATCATTTGTCTTGCCAAGCTGCAAATCAAGGGCGCGTTCATAAACATCAAGGGCAAGCTCATCAGAAATCACACCGTCAATATTGTGTTTTAAAATGCTGAGTGTAAAATCAATAACTTCCGGAAAAAATATATAAAAATAAGAGTATGAATATTCCATTTTGATTATCTGCTCAAGAAGAATAAAGGCATCGTAATATTCCGCACGTAAAACCAATTCTTCGCATAAAATATAACCGTAATCCATAAAATCTTCACGGCTGAACCACTTTTTTAAACTAAAGTTACTGTGATTCATCTGCATTCGTTTAAATTCTGCAACAGCTTCATCTTCGCGACCATGCATCAAAGTATAAAAAATCAACTTTGCACGGCTTTCTTCATCCTGGCGTTCATTCAGCCACTTATAATAATCAAAGGAATTTAAATCGACATTCTTGCGTCTTAGTTTTGAAAAAAAGGATTCGTCAAAAATATTTCGCTCACGGCTGTCAGACAGAATTCTGTACGCCTGCACAACTTTATTGAATTCTTCACTTTTGCTGACGTCGCCAGAAGAATCAGGATGCAAAAGTTTTACCTTTTTGCGGTAAGCGCGCTTAATTTCCGTTAAAGTTGCATTCTGCCTGACATTCAGAATCTTGTAACAATCTATCATTACTTTATTTTAGAAAATTTTGAATACTGCCTCAATATCATCTTTTTGAACAACAAGGACAGGACATTTTGCATTTTTTAGAATATCATTTTTGTCATTACCTACAACAGCCCGTCTTATTCCGCCAGTCTGACTTTCTTTTTCGTTTCCACCAAGAATTATAAGATCTGCTTTATATTCTTCTGCAGCATTTATAATTTCTGTAAAAACGCCACCACATCTCAATTCTGTTTCAGATTTTACGCCTTTTGTGGCGGCCATCATACTTGCATAATTCAAATAGTGCTGACCATCATCCTTTAATCTTTCTTCAAAATCAATCTTTTCATCTGTAATCAAAAGTTTGTTCATAGAAAGAAATTTTATGGTAGCAGTATCAACTACATAAATAAATTTCAGCTCAAGACCATAAGTCCTAGCCATCATAATTCCGTACATTGCCGCATGAACGGAAGACTGACGACCATTGACTGCAACTATAATTTTCTTAAAAAATTTTCTTGCCATATTCTTATGCCCCCGATGCTTTTTTACAGACTCCTACATTTTATTATTGCGCTTTTTCAGAGATTTCAGGACAAAAGTGTTATCTCTTTCCCTCTCTTCAAGTACACTTTCAATGTATTTTTTTGTTTCTACTGCCTGAGGAATTATCATTTTGTCTAGTGCATTTACACGCCGCTGAGTTTTTTTAACTTCTTCTGCAAGGCGCCATACAATTGTTCTGATTGAAGCCATCTGAGTAAGCAGGGAAAGCAATTCAAAAAATTTATTGATGGTTTCATCAGTATTAGCATAAGTTCCAATGAACGAATAAAAAAGTTCTTTTTCTGGAAGAACAACATCCATTGAAGAAAATGGCATACCTCCAATAACCATCTTTTTTTCGGTCATATCAAATTCATAATGAACTGCATGTGCAATTCTTTCTATCTGATCCGCACCGTCAAGCATCAGCATCCTTCTAAATGCAGGATAAGCCTCGCATATTACCTTGTCAATTTCTTTTTCCAAAAGCTTAACTTTTTCTACCAGATGCATAAGCTCTCGGACAAGAATTTCACGCTTTTCTTCAAGCAGTTCGTATCCATTCGTAGAAACTGTAAGCTGTTCTTTTATTGAAAGTAGATTTGACTTTGTCGGTGCAACATTTAGTTTTGCCATAAACTTATTCCTTAAGGGAACCTCTAAAAATTGCAATTTTTAAAGGTAACTCTGAAAACGCGATGTTTTAATTCGTGCTATATCAACGAATTAAAAC
>CAVJCY010000011.1:0-51844 GCA_963648145.1 bacterium
TTTTTAGAGATACCCAAAATTGCAGTTTTTCCAGGTTCACTCAAAAGTCAAGGTAAATTGCTTATGCTGATTTGCCTGATTTTGATTTAAAATATTTACCGTAGAAATCTGCAATGGACTGTGGATTTTGTTTTGAGGTTTGCGTTGCAGACTGAATTATTTTTTTTAAGTTTTAAGGAAAAATCATGAAAAAGACTACTTTGTTTTTAGGAGCTGTTATGGCTACAGCATTACTTTTTTCTTGTGCGACTACGACAGGCGGTTCTGGCACAAGTTCATTGGAATCAAAAGAAGAGACTACTGAAGTGGCACAGAAGTCAAATCATCCTCTGGGAATTGCAGATGACGTTTATCAGTCATATCTTGATAAATCTTTTGTTACAACCGGCAATAATTACCGTGTAAAAAAGGTTCTTGAAAAAATCAGAAAGGGAGAGCTGGTTTATGTTGCGGCTCTGGGAGGTTCTGTTACTGAAGGTGCCGGACCAGCTTCTTATCTTGATGGTTATGCTTATCAGTTTAATAAAAAATTAAAGGCGGCTTATGCTCCGGATGGTACTGATAATATTAAATTTGATGGCGCGGGCCTTAGCGGTACCCCGTCAATGTTAGGGTTAATTCGTTATCAGGCTGATGTTGTTGATGTTCTTGGTCATACTCCTGATTTGCTGATTATTGAATTTTCTGTAAATGATGATGCTAGTAGTGCAAACCGCCGTGCATTTGAACAGCTTATCCGGCAGGCATATCTTGCGGACGAAAATACTGCCGTTATTGCTTTGTATTCTGCAGCGACTTACGGAAATCAGGCAATGGGAATGAAACCTATTGCGGATTATTACGGCGTGCCACAGGTAAATGTTCTGACATTGGTAAAAGCTGCAACTTCTGCCGGTCTTTTTACAGAAAAACAGTATTATTCTGATTACGTTCATCCGACAAAGGAAGGTCATGAAATTCAAGCTGACTGTATTATGAATGTTTTGAGTAAAATTGATGCTGAAGAACTGGCAGAAAAAAAAGACGTTCCAGAAAAATCATATAACCGCAATGCTTTTGATAATTTTGCGCGAATTACCGGCGATAACGATGATGTAAAAATTACTGCCGGAAGTTTTAAAGGCACGGATTATGCAACTCAGACTATTCAAAAAACTAAAAAGGGAAATTTTCCGCAGAACTGGTACCACGAAAGTGGTTCTGAAAGTTTTGTGATGGATATTAACTGTAAATCTCTGCTTTTTGTTTACAAAGTTCAAGGTTCTTGGCTGAGTAAAAAATTTGGAAAAGCTGAAGTTTATGTTGACGGAAAACTTGTTGACACTTATGACGGCGGAGCTGCAGGCGGCTGGTGCAACTGTGAATCGCGAATTATTATTGATAATAATGAAAGTGCAAGTCACCGCGTGGAAGTAAAAATGGCTTCTGGCAGTGAAGGCAACGGTTTTACAATTGTGGCGATGGGTTACAATAAGTAGGACTGTTTTGCAATAGCGATTGTAGCGGCCGCGTAAGCGGGATTAAACATAAAAAAGGCACCCTTGTTCGGGTGCCTTTTTGTTTAAGCCGGAGGCGAATGCCGTAGCCGCGAAAAGCGCGACCCGCAGCGTAGGGAACGAAGTTCCAAAGCGGAGGGGATTGCCCGTAAAAAAAATCTAACAGAAAATTATGCCAAAGACGGCACCTGCTAGAATTATGAAAACCGGGTGAATTTTTGTTTTGAATAAAAGTGCAAGGCAGATGAAGTAGAAAATTGTACTTGGACCGGCCAGATGAATGTTGTTCCAAGTTGAAATTTGAGTTGGAATGACTGTGCCGACGGTAACAAAAAGCGAAAGTAAAATGATTTTTACCGCAGCGATTGCAATTACGCCTGTTACGGCTGGTTTTAGAGTTGAAAATGCGGCTTTTACGCCCTTGCGGTCGGCAAATTTATTAAAAAATTTTGCGATTATCAAAATGCAGATTATGGACGGGGCAACTTCGCCAAGTGTCGTGATGATTCCACCGCCCGGTCCGTAAAGATTTGTACCGATGTATGTTGCAATGTTTATTCCAATTGGACCTGGTGTAGATTCTGAAACGGCGACCATATTGTAGAACGTTGCCTGGTCTATCAAGTGAAAATTTTCTACGAGTGACTGCTGCAAAATTGTGATTGCAACAAGTCCACCACCGATTGTGATTAATCCCACGTAAAAAAAGATTGCGAAAAGGCACAAAAGTCCCAACGCACTGTGAGCCTGAATGTTGGAAATCAAAAAATCAGTCATTTTTCTTTTCCTCCGCAGATTCTGATGTTGCGTCCATTTTTACAGGATTTTCCGGGGCATTTTGTGTGCTTTGAAGAGTTTTTTTATAATCTCCGCGGCAACCGGCAATCACGACGCCTAAAAGTGCACTGCCGAGAATAATCCAGACGGTGTTCACTTTGAAGAAAAATATGAGAATGAAAGAAATTACAAAAAGTACAATTCCCAGCACGTTTTTTATGGATTTTTTTGCAAAAGTAAAAGCGGCCTTAGAAAGAATTGCGGCGACGGCGACGTTAATTCCAGTTAAGGCTTTTTGAACCCAGACGATTTCCGCAAAGTTGTTAATAAAAAGCGCAATAATTGTGATGATGATTATCGACGGTGTGACAATGCCAAGTGTGGAAATAATGCCTCCGATAATGCCCATAAATTTTTGTCCAATAAAAGTTGAAACGTTAACAGCAATAACTCCCGGGGTAACCTGACTTATTGCGTACCAGTTCATAAGTTCTTCGTCAGTAGTCCATTTGCGTTTTTCGATTAATTCGCGTTCTAGGATTGGCAGCATAGCGTAACCACCGCCAAAAGTAACCGACCCGATTTTAAACATTGTGAAGTAAAGATTCCAAAGAGTTTTAAGTTTTTCTTTCATAGAAACATATTTTGCATTTATGCGGAAGGTTTTTCAATAATGATGTGATGTCGTTCCTTTTTGTTGCCTTTTTTGCTAAGAGATTTCTTAATTTTCTCTTACCGGACGTTCAAGAAGGTCGGTGTGTCACGTGTTAAAGTGGTAAACATAAGGAAAGAAAACAGCGTTTGCGAATTAGAACGTTTACTTTCTTTCTGAGGAGTTTTGTATGAAAAAGATTTCAAAGATTTTTATTGTTGCGGCAGTTGTTGCAGTTGTAAGTGGATTTGCTTTTGCAAAAGAGGCAAATGTAAATAAAAGTATAAGAATTTCGCTTGGAAGTGGCGGTATCACTGTGAATCTTGATGATGATTATTTAAAGAAACGCCCGATTCCAGTTCCACAAAAAGATGATGCGGAAATTCGGAAAGTTCCGGAAAAGAAAAACGGAAAGCCTGTCGTAAAAGATTCTAAGAAACCGGTTGGCAAAAAAAAAGAACTGACTTTGCCAAAAGTAAAAAATGACGACAAAAAACACCATCCTGGAAAACATGAGTCAAAACCGGAACCAAAAAAGGATTCTGGCAAAAAGCACGGCAAAAATGATGGTAAAAGACATTTTGAAAAACCGCCTCGCCACGAAAATCCACCGAAAAATAGTAATGGCCCTAAACGCCACGAATTTTCAGGACGCCCAGAAACTGACCGTCAAGAAGAAAATGCTCCCTGGGGCTATGAGCCTCCACGTGATCCCTGGAGCGAAAGACCAATATCCTGGAAAATGTGGTAGCGACGTGCGTTAAAAATCACAAAAAACCAGCGGCAGGCAGTGAGTTTTGCATTATAACCATGTGACATTTGAGAATGTGCGGGAGAAAAAGTTTAAAAACTGAAGGCTAGGTTCTGTGCTGAAAAAATCTGCACAAGCGCAGCGCGGAAGCCTTTTACGCGCGTTAAAAATCACAAAAAATCGGCTGTAGGCAGTGAGTTTTGCATTATAACCACACGTGACATTTGAGAATGTGCGGGAGAAAAAGTAAGCGGCAACCGAGACATCTGAACGCAGAAATTCCAGGAAAAAAAATTAAATTTTATGGAGAAGTCTGCGTTCACTATGTCGAATTGACGTGCTTTTTCGGAAGCACATTCTCATTTTCACTGCATAATGCAAATTTTCTCAACACTCGCCAGATTTTTTGTAATTTTTATAATTTAATTGACTTTTATTTGTCATCTCAATAAAGTATTACTCACGACGAAGAAGCCGTAGAAAATTCTTTTAAGTTTTTATGCTTGGAAGAGTTCTCTACGGCTTCTTTTTTTGTCGCAGGAGCTAAAAATGCAGAAAACCCAAACTTTGTATGATTCTTCTTTTGAACACGACAACTGCGGTATTGGTGCAGTTGTGAATATTGACGGTAGGGCGGAACATAAAATTGTTGATAACGCTTTGTCGATTGTAGAAAAACTGGAACACCGGGCGGGAAAGGATGCGTCTGGCGAAACTGGTGACGGCGTTGGAATTTTGCTTCAGATTTCGCACGATTTTTTTAAGGCAGAGGTGGCAAAACTTGGCGTGGAACTGAAAGAACCTCGCGACTATGGAATTGGAATGTTCTTTTTTCCTGTGGATAATTTTACTCGGGCTAAGGCTATGAGGATGATTGAAAATCTGACGGCTAAAGAGGGAATGAAATTTTTGTGCTGGCGAAAAGTTCCTGTGAATGAGGCAGTACTTGGGCAAAAGGCACGGGATTGTATGCCTGTCATTATGCAGTGTTTTATTGAGCGGCCGTCTGATGTGGAACGGGGGCTTGATTTTGACCGCAAGCTTTATATTTTGCGTCGTCAGTTTGAACATTCTCAGCTTGGAACTTATGTTTGTTCTTTGAGTAGCCGCACGATTGTTTACAAGGGAATGTTTCTGGTTGGTCAGTTGCGTACTTTTTATGATGATTTAGAGTCGCCGGATTATAGTTCGGCTTTGGCTATTGTTCATTCGCGATTTTCTACCAACACTCAGCCTAGCTGGCAGCGGGCTCACCCAAACAGATTTATTGCTCATAATGGAGAAATTAATACAATTCGAGGAAACGTTGACCGAATGTTGGCCCGCGAAGAAACTCTTCATTCTGCAAAAATTTCTGATGAAGATATGGAAAAGATTTTGCCGGCAGTTGATACGACAGGTTCTGATTCTGCAATGCTGGACAATACTCTGGAATTTTTAGTGATGAATGGAATGCCTCTTCCTCTTGCGGTTATGATTTGTATTCCTGAACCGTGGAAACACGATGAATATATGCAGGCGGAAAAGCGCGATTTTTACCACTACTGGGCAACTATGATGGAACCTTGGGACGGACCGGCTGCTATTTTGTTTAGTGATGGAGATTTACTGGGGGCAACTTTGGACAGAAATGGTTTGCGTCCCAGCCGCTACTACATTACAAAAGACGGTATGCTGATTTTGTCTAGCGAAGTTGGTGTCCTTGATATTCCGGAAGAAAATATCGAAAAGAAAAGCCGTTTGATGCCTGGCAAAATTCTTTTGGTTGATACTGTTCAGAAAAAAATTATTTCTGATGATGAGTGTAAAAAAATTTATTCTTCGCTTTATCCTTACGGCGAATGGCTGGATACAAATCTAGTTCACTTAAAGGATTTAAAAGTTCCAAATCACAAAATCCCGGTTTACAGTCAGGAAATGCGGGATAAAATGTACAGGGCTTTTGGCTGGAACTATGAGGATGTAAATGAAATGGTTTTGCCGATGGCAAAAAACAGTGTGGAACCGACTGGGGCTATGGGAATTGATACTCCGTTGGCCGTTATGTCCGAAAAACATCAGCCGCTTTTTTCTTACTTTAAGCAGCTTTTTGCCCAGGTTACAAATCCTCCGATTGATTCTTTGCGGGAAAAAATTGTTACAGATACGACGGTTTATCTTGGTTCGGACGGAAATATGCTGGAGCCGGAAAGTAAATCCTGCACTGTACTTGAAATTAATAATCCTATTTTGACTGGCGTTGATATGATGAAAATTAAGGCCATGAATAAAAGCGGATTTAAAGTTGCGACTGTTTCAATTCTTTATTACAAAAATACTTCGCTTGAGGCCGCAATTGATAAAGTTTTTGTGGAAATTGACCGCGAATATCGTAACGGGGCAAATATTATTGTTTTGAGTGATCGCGGCGTTGACGAAAACCATGTTGCAATTCCATCTTTGCTTGCGACAAGTGCCGTGGAACAATATTTAATCCGTACAAAAAAACGTACTGCAATTTCAATCATTTTAGAAACGGCAGAAATGCGGGACGTTCATCAGGCTGCAATGCTTTTGGGATATGGTGCGCGTGCAATTAATCCTTATCTTGCCCACGAATGTATTGCGGAATTGATAGACCAGAAACTTTTGGATAAGGATTATCACACTGCAATTGATGATTACAACAAGGCAATTATAAACGGCGTTGTAAAAATCGCGGCAAAAATGGGAATTTCTACGATTCAGTCTTACCAGTCGGCGCAGATTTTTGAGGCGATTGGAATTGATAAAGATGTGACTGAAAAATATTTTACCAATACGGTCAGCCGGGTTGGCGGAATCGGGCTTAAGGAAATTGAGGAGGATGTAAACTATCATCACAATCAGGCTTTTGATCCGCTTGGTTTGACAGTGAATACTCACCTTGATTCTGTTGGAAATCACAAATTGCGTCGCGGACCTACGGCGGAAGATCATTTGTATTCGCCAGAAACGATTATCGCCTTGCAGCAGGCTACCAGAAACGGTGACTACAATCGCTTTAAGGAATACACCAGTCTGGTTGATGCAAATGCTCACCCTCACACTTTACGGGCTATGCTGGATTTTAATTTTGAGGATGGAAAGGAAATTCCGATTGAAGAAGTTGAAAGTGTGGAAAAAATTGTTCAGCGGTTTAAAACCGGGGCAATGTCTTACGGTTCAATTTCGGAAGAAGCTCACAAATGTATGGCAGCGGCAATGAATCACTTGCACGGAAAATCTAATTCCGGGGAAGGTGGCGAAAAGCCTGAGCGGTTAGGAACTGAATATAATTCGGCAATCAAGCAGGTTGCTTCTGGTCGTTTTGGCGTTACGGAAGAATATCTTTTGAGCGCAAAGGAAATTCAAATTAAGATGGCACAAGGGGCAAAGCCTGGCGAGGGAGGTCATCTTCCTGGCAAAAAAGTTTACCCTTGGATTGCTACAACGCGATATGCGACTCCGGGTGTTTCTTTGATTTCGCCTCCACCTCATCATGATATTTATTCAATAGAAGATTTGGCACAGCTGATTTACGATTTAAAAAATGCTAACCGCGATGCCCGCATTTCTGTAAAACTGGTAAGCGAGGCTGGTGTTGGAACAATTGCGGCTGGCGTTGCAAAGGCAGGTGCTCAAGTTATTTTGATTTCTGGTCACGACGGCGGAACTGGGGCTGCTCCAATTTCTTCTATTCACCATGCGGGATTACCTTGGGAACTGGGGCTGGCAGAAACTCACCAGACTTTAATTCAAAACGGATTGCGTGGTAGGGTTGTAATAGAAACTGACGGCAAACTGATGAGTGGTCGTGACGTTGTGATTGCTTCGCTTTTGGGTGCGGAGGAATTTGGATTTGCGACGGCACCACTTATTACAATGGGCTGTGCCATGATGAGGGTTTGCAATCTGGATACTTGTCCTTTTGGCGTTGCAACTCAAAACAGCGAACTTCGCAAAAAGTTTACCGGCAAACCCGAATACGTTGAAAACTTTATGAAATTCATTGCCCAGGAAATGCGGGAGATTATGGCAAAATTGGGTCTGCATTCTGTGGATGAAATGTGCGGAAGAACTGACTTGCTTAAACTTAAGGGTAAGCAGGGATTTAAGAGGGCGGCTTGCGTTGATATGAGCCGGATTCTTGCAAATGCGGAAGGGGCTGTCGAGAACGAAGCTTGGAAAAATGACCGTTCACTTTATGATTTTAAACTAAATTCAACGGTTGACCTTACAAGACTTGTGCCAGAATTTGAAAAAGTTTGCGGCAAGGTGAAAAAGTCTGCAAGCCCTAAACGTGAAGAAAAGGCTTTTGATGGAAATGGCGGACTTAAATCTCAGAAAATCACTTTAACTTCGTCTGCCTTTAAAGTTGAAAGTACGGACAGAACTGTGGGAACAATTCTGGGATCCGAAATTCAGAAAAAATTTGGCAGCACGCTTGAAGAAGATACTTTTACTGTAAACTGCCGGGGTGGTGGTGGCCAATCGTTTGGTGCTTTTATTCCGAAAGGGCTGACTTTGCGACTGGAAGGGGACTCCAACGACGCTTTTGGAAAAGGATTGAGTGGTGGAAAACTGGTTCTTTATCCTTCAAAAGATTTTTGTGGCAAGGCTGAAGAAAATATTATTGTAGGAAACGTTGCTCTTTTTGGGGCGACAAGTGGTCAGGCTTTTATAAACGGAATTGCCGGTGAACGTTTCTGCGTAAGGAATTCCGGTGCGACTGTCGTGGTGGAAGGCTGTGGTGACCACGGTCTTGAATATATGACTGGCGGAACTGCGGTAATTCTTGGGCGGACTGGAAAAAATCTTTGTGCTGGAATGAGCGGTGGCGTTGCCTATGTTTTGGACGAAAATCACGATTTATATAAGCGGCTGAACAAGGAACTGGTTACGGTTTACGAACTGGAAGATGAAACTACTGTTGTGAGAACAAAACCGCGGGCCGGCGAAAGTCCTGATGAGTCTGTTTTGAAACAGCTGATTGAAAAACACGTGAAAGAAACAGATTCTGAAAAGGGCAGGAAAATTCTTGAGAACTGGGGCGACTACAAGGGACTTTTTAAGAAGATTATCCCGAATGATTATTTGAAGATTATGACGGAGATTTCTGCGGAAGAAAGTCACGGACTAGATTATGATGATGCAGTTCTGGCGGCTTTTAAAAAATGCACTGCATAAAAAGCGGGCGTTGCGGGCCGGCGTTTGAGGTCCGCAGAGAGGGTAGGACGCAACGAAGTGCGGCCGCAGGGGGAGACTTCCCCCTCTTATAATCGAGGTGAAATATGGGAAAACCAAGTGGATTTTTGGATTATAAACGAGTTGAAAATGGAAATGTTCCGCCAATGGAACGAATTTGTAATTTTGAGGAATTTCATCCCAAACTGGACGAAAAAGCCCGGCGTGACCAGGCTGCCCGCTGTATGAATTGTGGCGTGCCTATGTGCGGAAGTGCTATAAAACTTGCCGGAATGGTGACAGGTTGTCCGCTTCATAATTTTATTCCTGAGTGGAATGACGCACTTTATCGGGGGCAGTTTGATATGGCGGCTTGGCGACTTTTAAAAACTTCTAGTTTTCCGGAATTTACTGGGCGTGTTTGTCCGGCCCTTTGCGAAAAGGCTTGTAATTGCGGAAATCCAGCCGTGGATGAAGGGGCTGTTACAGTTCACGATAACGAACTTTTTATTATCGAAAAGGCTTTTGAAACCGGATATATGAAACCTCAAATTCCAGATGTTCGGTCTGGAAAAAAAGTTGCGGTAATTGGGGCTGGACCTGCAGGGCTTGCGGTTGCGGATGCGTTGAATCGGCGTGGCCATTCGGTTACGGTTTTTGAGCGTGAGGATAAGGCCGGCGGACTTTTGATGTACGGAATTCCGAATATGAAACTGGATAAAAAAATTGTGGAAAGGCGAATACAGTTGATGAAAGCGGAAGGTGTGGAATTTGTTTTTAACACTGATGTTGGACGTGACTCTGATGCAGATGCAATTTTAAATGATTTTGATGCTGTTGCTTTGTGCTGTGGGGCAAAAAAAGCAAGACCTTTGAGTGCGGCCGGGGTTGAAAATCTTGCGACTGGCAACGCTGGTGCGGACGGTGGCCTGATGTTCGCGGTAGATTTTTTAAAAGCCGTGACAAAAACTGTAATTGGCGGTAAATCAGAAAACAAGGGAGCCGCCCCTAACAACAAAATCCTGGCTAAGAACCTCAAGTCCACATTTGGAATTGAGGTTGAAGCAAAAGACGTAATAGTTTTGGGGGGAGGCGACACCGGCAACGACTGTACTGGCTCTGTAATCCGGCTTGGTTGTAAGTCTGTAATTCAAATTGAAATGATGCCTTGTCCGCCACTTGAACGAGCGGAAAATAATCCATGGCCACAGTGGCCTAAAGTTTTGAAAACCGACTACGGGGCAGAAGAATCAATAGCAAAATTTGGTCATGACCCCCGTGTTTACAAGACAACAATCAAGGAAGTTTATTCGCAAGACGGTCATGTAAGTGGCATAAAAACCGTTCAGGTTGAATTTAAAATGGTTGACGGTGCGCGCAAACTTTGCGAAATTGAAGGTAGCGAAAAAGATTTGCCGGCAGATTTAATTCTGGTTGCAGCCGGATTTTTGGGTTGTGAAGATTATACTCCAACAGCTTTTGGAACTTCTCTGACTGCAAGAAACACGGTTGAGTCGGTTGGTTCTGCTACGCCAGAGCTGGCAAGTCCTAACGGTTACAAAACCTGCGTTGAAAAAGTTTTTACAGCAGGCGATATGCATCGTGGACAATCACTGGTTGTTTGGGCGATTGCAGAAGGCCGGGAATGTGCAAGGCAGATAGACGAGTATCTGATGGGATACACGAATATGTAATTTTTCAAAAACTCAAATAGATATGGGTGCCTCTAAAAATTGCAATTTTTAAAGGTAACTTTAAAAACCCGCACGTCTCTCTAAATAAAGCATTGAAAATGATTTTTTAGAGATGACCATATGCAAAAATTCTAAAAAAAATCATAATAGACGAGTTTTTATAGATAACCTATACTTAGGCATATTTATTTTGAGAGGGCACAAATGGGCGGCGTTTTTGGCGTAGTTTCTAAGAAAGATTGTTCTTTAGATTTATTCTTTGGAGTTGATTATCATTCTCATCTTGGCACTCGTCGCGGCGGTATGGCCGTGATTGATGAAAACGGGACTATTAATCGATTTATTCACAATATTCAGAATTCTCCGTTCAGGACAAAATTTGAAAAAGACATTGAAGAATTGCACGGAAAAATGGGAATTGGCTGTATTTCGGATTATGAACCTCAACCACTGCTTGTAAATTCTCATCTTGGAAGTTTTGCAATTACAACAGTCGGAATTGTTACGAATAAGGAAGATCTGATAAAAAAAGTACGCGACAATACTACCGTTCATTTTCTTGAAATGTCCGGTGGCGAAATCAATCAGACGGAGCTTATCGTCACTTTGATAAATCAAAAAGAATCAATTTTAGAAGGCATTAAGTACGTTCAGGAAGTTATAAAAGGTTCCATCACGATGCTGATTATGACAAGAGATGGAATTTTTGCTGCCCGTGACCGTTTTGGAAGAACTCCTCTGCAAATTGGAAAAAAGGAAGATGCATACTGTGTTTCTTTTGAAAATTTTGCGTATGTAAACCTGGGCTATTCTGACCATCATGAACTTGGACCTGCCGAAATTGATTTTATCACAGCAGACGGTTATGAAGTTTTGCAGCATCCTGGCAAAGAAATGAAGATTTGTACATTTCTGTGGATTTATTACGGCTATCCGACCGCAAGTTACGAAGGGGTAAACGTTGAATCAATGCGCTATAACTGCGGAAAATTCCTTGCAATGCGCGACAAAGGCACCGTAAAACCTGATTGTGTTGCTGGAGTCCCTGATTCTGGAACCGCGCACGCTGTTGGTTATGCAAATGAATCTGGAATTCCTTTTACGCGGCCGTTCATAAAATATACTCCGACCTGGCCGCGTTCGTTTATGCCGGTAAATCAGGAACAACGCAATCTTATCGCGCATATGAAACTTATTCCGGTGCAGTCTTTAATCAAAGGTAAAAAAATTCTTTTGATTGATGATTCAATTGTACGCGGAACTCAGCTCAGAGAAACAACAGATTTTCTTTATCAGAGTGGCGCGGAGGAAGTTCATATCAGGCCGGCTTGTCCTCCACTTGTGTTTGGTTGTAAATATTTAAATTTCAGTCGTTCAAAATCAGAGATGGATTTGATTACGCGGCGAGTTATAAAGCAGTTTGAAGGCGAAAACGTAAGTCCTGAAGTACTGCAAAAATACTGTGATCCAGATTCTCCGGAATACGAAAAAATGGTTGAGACAATCAGAAAACAATTGCACTTTACATCTTTAAGATTCCATCGTCTGGACGATATGCTTGATTCAACAGGTCTGGATCATTGCAAACTTTGTACTTACTGTTGGAATGGGCAGGAGTAGTCAAATATTTTTTTGCATCTTATGGGAGTTCTTATGGAAAACGATAAATTCCAGGACGAATGTGGTGTAACCGGCATTTTTTTGAAAGATAAAAATGCAAAAAACGCGGCAACGCTTTCTTATTATGGTTTGTATTCTTTGCAGCATCGCGGACAGGAAAGTGCCGGAATTGCCGTCAGTAACGGAGAAACGCTGACTATTCACAAACAACTTGGACTTGTTGCTGAGGTTTTTACTCCTGAGGCGATGTCTGAACTTGAAGGCAGAATTGCAGTTGGTCATGTCCGCTATGCAACTGCCGGAGGAAGAACTGTAGAAAATGCTCAGCCAATGCTCAATAAATTTAAACTTGGTTCAATTGCCCTGGCTCATAACGGTCAGCTTGTAAATTACGAGCCTTTGCAGGAAATGCTTGAAGAAATTGGTTCCACTTTTACTTCTACATCCGACACTGAAATTATTCTAAAACTTGTTGCAAAAAATTATAAATATGGGCTGGAAAAAGCCGTGCAAAATGCAATTCAGCTGATAAAAGGTTCTTACGCACTTGTCGTTATGACGGAAAACTGTCTGATTGGGGCCCGCGATCCTTATGGAATTCGTCCGCTTTGCTTAGGACAGGTGGAAGACGGCTATATTCTTGCGAGCGAATCTTGTGCAATTGACGCCGTAAACGGAACTTTTATCCGCGACATAAATCCCGGCGAAATTGTGATTATCACGGACGAGGGAATAAAATCTGTAAATCTGAACGAAAAAGCTCAGAAACAAACCTGCATTTTTGAATACGTTTATTTTGCTCGTCCGGATTCAATAATCGACGGAATTCCGGTTCAGCAGGCCCGCTTAAAAATGGGCGAAACTCTGGCAAAAGAAACGCCCACACAGGCCGACGTTGTAATTGGAGTGCCGGACAGCGGACTTGGGGCAGCAATCGGTTATTCCTGTGCAAGCGGAATTCCTTATGCAATGGGAATTGTCAAAAATAAATACATCGGCAGAACTTTTATTGCCCCAACACAAAAAGAACGTGAAAATATGGTTTTCGTAAAATTGAACGCCATCAGTTCAGATTTAAAAGGCAAAAGAGTAATTGTGATTGATGATTCTATCGTGCGCGGTACTACAAGCAAACGTTTAGTGCAGATTTTGAGGCGTGCGGGAGCAAAAGAAGTCCATTTTCGCGTTTCATCGCCACCGGTAAAATTTCCCTGTTATTTGGGAATTGACACGCCTACCAAAGCCGAATTAATTTCTTCAGAACACGACGTTGAAGAAATTCGCAAAGAAATCGGGGCCGACAGCCTGGCTTTTATTTCTCTGGACGGCATGATAAAATCACTGTGTGCCTGCAATTCACAGAACACCGGATTTTGCAAAGGCTGTTTTTGCGGCGAATATCCGATTGGAAAAGTTTAAATCATTTTTAGAGGTGTCCTATGTATACACAAAAAGAAGTTTTAGATTTTGTAACGGAAGAAGATGTAAAATTTATCCGCCTGGTTTTTTTTGATCCGGCAGGAAATCAAAAAAACATTTCAATAATGGCAGGCGAACTTCAGCGTGCTTTTAGCGAAGGAATCAGTTTTGATGCTTCCGCTATAGAAGGATTTGAAACTTCTGATAAATCAGATTTATTTTTACATCCGGAACCTTCAACTTTAAGCATAATTCCGTGGAGACCTGCAACCGGAAAAGTTGTAAAAATGTTCTGCGATATTAAAACCGTTGACGGAACTCCTTATAAAAAAGATTGCCGCCAGATTTTAAAAAATGCCGTAAAAAAAGCAAAAGAAGAATTCGGCATAAAATTTAATTTTGGCAGCGAGATGGAATTTTATCTTTTCAAATTAGACGAAGACGGAAATCCGACCGATATTCCTTTTGATAATGCCGGCTACCTTGATATTGCTCCTGTTGATAAAGGCGAAAATATCCGCCGTGAAATTTGTTTTACTTTGGAACAAATGGGAATTCACCCGGAGGCAAGTCTGCACGAAGAAGGTCCTGGTCAAAACGAAATAGACTTTCACTATTCTGATGCCCTGACCGCCGCAGATAACACTTCAACTTTCAAGTGGATTGTAAGAACAAAGGCCGCTGCTAACGGTTTATTTGCAGATTTTTCTCCAAAACCACTTTCTGACAAGCCTGGCAGCGGTATGCATATCAATATTTCCTGCGAAAAACTTGGAGAATGTGAATCTGTTTGTGATACTTCTACAGTTTCAGAAAAAAATCCTCTTGGCAACGAACTTATGTCGCAGTGCCTCGCCGGAATTCTATCTCACATAGAAGAAATCACTTATTATCTCAACCCGTCAAAAAAATCCTATCACCGAATTGGCGAATGTAAGGCACCGCAATATATCAGCTGGGGGCGTGCAAATCGCTCAGAGTTGATTCGTATCCCGGCAGCAAAAAATGACATCCGTATAGAACTTCGCTCTCCGGACTGTACTTGCAATCCGTACATTGCGTATACACTGCTCATTTATGCCGCACTTGACGGAATAAAAAATAAACTTGTTCCGCCTGCCGAAAATCACGAAAATTTGTTTGCAGTTGACCCAACAACTGCATCAAAATTCAAAAAAATCCCAGAAACCCTCAGTGCCGCCCAAAAAGCTGCCGACTGCGAGTTTATAAAACAAATTTTCAGATAATTTCTTGATTGCAAGTTATCAAAAATCGCAAAAAAGTGTTATGGAAGCAGATTTAACAAGAGTACTTTTAGTCACAAGAGACAGTAAAATTTCCTCTTCTACCAGACTGATGCTTGTTCCGCCGTTGTTTTCCGTTACGGAATGTGATGATTATAATCAGGCACGCCGCACCGCAGCAGAAAGTAACTTTGATATAATCATCGTGGACAGCGGTGACGGCGAAGGCACAGACCTGGCCGTAGATTTAAGTGAAAGTTCTTCTACAATTCTGCTTTTGGCACCAAATCATGTTTTTGATCAGATTTCCTACCGCGTGGAATCTTTTGGCGTGCTTACGCTCACAAAACCGTTCGATCAATTTTATTTTTACAATATGATAAAAGTTGCAATGGCGGTAAATGCAAAAGTTCAGCGTCTTATGTTTCAGACAATCCGCCTCAAAGAAAAGATGGAAGAAATTCGCATTATAAACCGCGCAAAAATGCTTTTGATGAGCCACAAACAAATGTCTGAAGAACAGGCCCACCGCTACATAGAAAAAACTGCCATGGACAAATGCGTTAAACGCACAATTCTTGCCGAAGAAATTATCAGGGATTTTTCTTAGTGTGTGCCCCTCCGCTGCGCTTTGGGTCGGGCTTTTCAGGATTCCGCTGTTCGCTTCAAACCCGGCCGGCTATAATTTTTCGTCAAAATAAAAAAAAAGCCGGCATTCAGAAAATCTTTTGCAAAAAACAAAAAATCATCCGAATACCGGCCGGGTTCGCCTTGCGGCGTCCTTACAATCCCTCACACGCGTTTTCTTTCGACACCTCTAAAAATTGCAATTTTTAGAGGTTCCCTAAAATAAAAATTATCAGAAATTAATCTGCAAACAACGGAGTACTTAAATATTTGTCACCGTTATCAGGTAAAAGAACTACAATGTTTTTTCCTTCGTTTTCCGGACGTTTAGCAACATCAATAGCAGCCTTAATTGCCGCTCCGGAAGAAATTCCAACTAAGAAACCTTCTTTTTTGCCAGCGAGTTTACCGTAAGTAAAGGCATCTTCATTTTCTACGGCAATTACTTCGTCATAAATTTTTGTATCAAGAACATCAGGCACAAAACCAGCACCAATTCCCTGAATTTTATGTGCACCGGCAGTTCCTTTAGAAAGCACCGGAGAAGTTGCAGGTTCAACGGCAACAACTTTTACATCAGATTTTTTACTTTTAAGGTACTGACCAACACCAGTAACTGTTCCGCCAGTTCCAACGCCTGCAACAAAATAATCAACTTTACCGTCTGTGTCCTCCCAAATTTCAGGACCGGTAGTTGCAAGGTGCACAGCAGGGTTTGCCGGATTCACAAACTGTCCCGCAATCCAGCTTCCCGGAATAGAAGCCGCAAGTTCGTCCGCCTTTGCAATTGCCCCTTTCATTCCTTTTGAACCTTCAGACAAAACTAATTCTGCACCGTAACCTTTCATAATCTGGCGACGTTCAACAGACATTGTTTCCGGCATTACAATTATGATTTTGTAACCACGCGCTGCCGCAACAGAACAAAGTCCAATTCCAGTATTTCCGGAAGTCGGTTCAATAATTGTTGCGCCTGGCTTTAAAATACCTTTTTTTTCAGCTTCATCAATCATATTTTTTGCAACACGATCTTTTACGCTTCCAGCCGGATTAAAATATTCCAGTTTTGCAAGAATTTTTGCCTTAAGACCAAATTCCTTTTCCAGATGTACAAGTTCAAGTAACGGTGTGTGCCCAATCAACTGATCAATAGATGTGTATACCATAAAAATCTCCTGTTTCCTTATTTTTATCATCAATGAAAAATCTTTTCCTACTAAACTAATAGGATTTGAATAATTCTTTTATATATCTAATAACCTACTATGTCAATAGGAAAATGAACTAAAATAATAATTTTTTTTTGCAATTGACAGTGATTATTATTGAAATCATAATATAATAACCTATTAGATAAGTAGGTATTAATTGAAAAAGAGGGTAAAATGTTAAAAATTTCAACAAGAGGGCAGTACGCTTTGCTAATTATGACTGATTTAGCAGAACTAGGGCCGGAAAAATATATTTCATTAAAACTTCTTTCGCACAGACACAATCTTTCTGTAAAATATCTTGAACAGATTTTAATTCAATTGAGCAAATCAGGTCTGGTAGAAGGTTTGCGCGGCAATAACGGCGGTTACAGACTCATAAAATCGCCGTCAGAGTATACAATCGGCGAAATCCTGCGTTCTACGGAAGGTGACTTGTCGCCAAAAGGCAATCCTCAAAGCAAGGCATTTTCCAATGTCGGAAACGAATTTTTCTGGAAAAAATTTGAAACCACAATCAATAATTTTGTGGATAACATAACACTGGAACAACTTGTCCAGAAAAACCGCGAATTTACAGGTTTTGATTATGTTATCTAGCCCCGCCCTTACTTTTCTTCACAGATGCCATATGATTCCGCCACCGGCAATTACGCCGTCAATATACAAAACAGCGGACTGTCCTGGCGCAACGGCACGCTGCGGTTCGTCAAAGGTAATTTTCCAGGCACCGGCTTTTCCATCATTTTCCGTTTTACCGTCATTTTCACTGTCATTTTCAACAAATTTTTCTACGGTACACGGCACCGGCTTGCTTGCAAGCCTTATTTTTACGAGTGCTTTAAAACTTTCCTTAGGTTCAACGTTTCCCGGCCATACAAAATCTTTTGCAATAAAAGAACTGGAATTCAGTGCATCATTCGGGGCCAGAACAATCAGATTATTTTTAGCATCAATTGCCTGTACATAAACCGGATATTTTGCAGAAACACCCAGCCCGCGTCGTTGACCAATCGTGTAATGTTCAATTCCGCGGTGCCGCCCAAGAATGTGGCCGTCTAAATCAACAATGTCACCTGGAACACTTGGTTTGTCGGCAAAAATCATATCAAAATATTCTTCACCAATAAAATCCTGACTTTCTTCACGGCTGGCCGCTTCAAGTCCTGCTTGTTTTGCAAGTTCAAAAACTTCAGATTTTTTTACTGTTGCAAGCGGAAATCTTACTTTTTCAAGAGTTGTACTAGGAATTCTGTACAAAAAATACGTCTGATCTTTAGAAACATCAGTTGCGCCGGCAATCATCACAGGACGCTTATCAGTTCCAAAAATTCCTTCGTCAGGGCGTACAACCTTTGCATAATGTCCCGTACAAAAATAATCATATTTAATCCCAAGCTTATCTATCGCTTCAAGCATTGCACCAAATTTAATATTCCGGTTGCACATAATGCACGGATTCGGCGTTCTGCCACTGCGGTACTCAGTTTTAAAATAATCAAGAACCTTGCGTTGATATTCTTCTTTAACGTCAACAACGTGATATTCAATGCCCTGTTCACCACAAAATTTCTGACATTCCGCAATATTTTCTTCTTCACCGGGACCGTAACAGGCTTCTTTCATAGGTTTATCAGTTTTAATTTCAGGAATTTTTCCATCCCAAAGCGACATTGTAACGCCAATAACGTGGCAGCCTTTCTGTTTCAGCAAAAGTGCCGTAAGAGTAGAATCCACGCCACCTGACATTCCAACAAGCACAGTATCGCCGGCAACCGGCATTTCCAAAGGAGTATAAGTCATAATTTTTTTTCCGTTATTTTTTTGCTTTCATCAAATCAGCAACAGTAATTTTATCAAGATAATCAGTGATTGTAGAATAAAGCCCCTTCCACAACGGCAGTGTCCGGCAATTTTCCTTGCGTTCACAGTCCGGAGCGTTACATTCAAGACAGGCAACCGGAGCTAGAGTTCCTTCCGTTAGTTCAAGAATTTTCCGCACTTTATATTCTTTCGGGGCACGATTCAGCTTGTAACCGCCACATTTTCCGCGAATTCCGTCCACAAAACCAGCTTTAGAAAGCGTTGTCATAATTGTTTCAAGATATTTTAAAGAAATTCCCTGCCGCTCAGAAATATCTTTTAAAGGTATAAATTCATCAGCATTTTGTTCCGCAAGGTCAATTATAACCCGCAGAGCATAGCGTCCACGTGTAGAAACTATCATATATCTATATCCCTAGTATGTAAGTATATTTATTATAATTTCTTTGGGCGCAAATGTCACTCAAAAAGTCGCATTTCACACTTCGCTCCCGCTCAAAGCCCTCAATCGCACAAACGGTGCGCTTTCGGTCTTCCCTTCGGCAATTCAAATTGCCTTCAGGGGTGCTCAATTCTCCGGCGCAGTTTTGTGTTCTGATAAAATCTACCGCAGAAAATCACATTTTCCGTTTATTCAGTCCGTGATATAATTTAAGCAGAGGAAAAAAATGGAAAATCCAAAGCAAACTTTTTATAAAAATCAGGCAGAATCAATTATAAAAAAACTTTCTCAACGCAAAATCAAAGGTTTTTATTGCGAAAATGTTGCACAGGCAAAACAAAAACTTACAGAATTGCTAGGAACAGAAAAAAAATCCGTTGGTTATGGCGGTTCAATGACGCTTGACGAAAACGGTTTTAAAGATGTTGTAAAGCAACACGGTCACGAACTCATAATTCGCGAAAATTATAAAACTTCGGAAGAACAAAAAGAATGTAAGGCAAAACTCGTAAATGCGGATGTTTTTCTTATGAGTACGAATGCAATCACTTTGGAAGGGGAATTAATTAATATTGACGGTCGCGGAAATCGTGTCAGTTTTTTAGTTTACGGTCCGGAATCTGTAATCATAATTGCCGGAATGAACAAAGTTGTCCCGAATATAGAAGACGGAATCCGTCGTGTACGCAACGAGGCAACGCCGCCAAATTGTAACCGGCTAGGCTGTAAAACTCCGTGCGCACTTACCGGAAAATGTGGAGACTGCTTTTCAGAAAGCATTTGCTGTCAGTTTGTAATCACAAGAATGTCATTAATTCAGGACAGAATAAAAGTTATTCTTGTAGGAGAAACTTTAGGTTATTAGGGTATCTCTAAAAATTGCAATTTTTAGAGGTTCACATTAAAAAATGAAAAATTCTGTAAAAAATTCAAAATTCTTCAAATATTCTCTAAAAAAAATTGAACTGCTTTTTATAGTTTTTCTTTTAATTTTTTCAATTTCCTGCAATAAAAAATCAGAAATCAAAGATTTTTCACAGATAGAAGAATATTTGGTAACTAAAAATTTTCAGGGGACGGTTTTAATTGGTCAGAACGGAAAAATTCTCTACCAAAAAGGTTTTGGCCTGCAAGATTCTAAAAATCCTGAATCAAAAATGAACTCTTCGTCCACAATTTACGAAGCGGGCTCACTTTCTAAGCAAATTACGGCCTGTGCAATAATGCAGTTGTGGCAGCAGGGCAAAATCAACCTGGATTCTCCGGTTTCTTTGTACTTCCCGGATTTTGTTTACGGAAATCAGATTACGGTAAAAATGCTTTTAAATATGAAGTCAGGACTTTCTGATCATATAAATTCAACTTATGAGTTTTTTCCGCGAAAAATCGCAAAAAAAATTGACTCTGCACAAATTAACGTTAAACCACTGGAGAAAAATCTTGTTTTAAAATATTTGAATTCTGCACCGCTTATTTCAAAACCGGGCTCAACTTATTTTTACAGCAATACAAATTATTATCTTCTGGCAAAAATTGTAGAAAAAGTTTCCGGTGTACCTTACAAAGATTATGTTCAGCAGAATATTTTTGATTTTTGCGAAATGTCGTCGTCAAATTTAAATTTCCGGCACACTGATGCAAAAGGTTATGATAAAAGAGGAAAGTCCTATTCAATTCCGGAAGAATTAGCGTTTGGTTGCGGAGATTTAAATACCACCGCCGAAGATTTATTTAAATGGAACTCGGCTTTACATTCAAGAAAAGTCTTGAACCTGTTTGCTTACCGCCTTATGACAAAAGAAAAGGGCTATACTTGTGGTCTTTATCATAATCATCAGGGATTTTTTCATGCCGGCGTTACAAATGGATTTAATTCTTACAACGCTTATTATTCTTCAAAAAAACTTTCGATAATTGTGCTTTCAAATCAACCGCAGGAACGATGCAATGCAGCATTTATTGCAAGTCATATTTTTGAATCTGTGCAACAAATTCTGTAAAGGGAGTTTCTAAAAATTGCAATTTTTAGAGGCAACGAAAGAAATCGCAATGTTTTAATTTGCTGTATTTTAACGAATTAAAATTCGAAAGTCTTTAAAAAGCATTGAAAATGATTTTTTAAAGATGCCCTGAAATTTGCGCAAAAATTCTAATTTATTATGTTTAAAAAAATAAGATTTCTTTTATTTTGATTTTTGCAATCCGGCATTATACTTAAATGACCTGTATTTTAGACTTAAAATATCCGTCAAAATGTCGGAAAACTAAAAAAGTCAGTTGATTTTTTCAGTTTCAGGGCATCTTAACTTAAAAAAGTCATTCAGAAATCAAAAATTTTTACTGGCTTTTTATAGGAGAGTTTAGAGTGAAGTTTCTTTCAAATAAGAACCCCCTGAATATAATAAGCAAAATTTTGGGTTGGGCGTTTAAGATAACAGCAATTCTGCTTGGTATCTTTTTGTTTATTGGTGTTTTTAATCCTGCCAGATTTACGACTAATATCAACAACAATGTTTCTGTCATAAAATCTGCTTTTTACTTTCAAACTTATGCTCAGGGTCTTGTAGAAGCTGAACAGAAGACTTCTGAAGAATCTGTTGCAGCAAAAGAAACAAACTCTGCTTCTGATGCAACTCAAGATGATTATTATTCAAACATTGCCGCTTTGATGAACAGTTCTCTAGACAGTTTTAATAAGGCAAGTACAGTTTCTGACGATGACGATTCTCTGTCATTTAATAAAGCCGGCAAAATTAAAGCTGAAGATTTTGGCAAAATCTGGGATTCTTTTTCCGAAAAATATGAACCGCTTGCAAAAGCCATTAATTTTGGTCACGTAGCAAGCATTCTGACGTTTGTTTTTGTTGCGATGACAATTCTTGGAGTTTTCTTAAGCCTTGCTTCTGGAAAAATAAAAAAACTTGGAAATCTTGTTACGGTTGGCGGTGCAATGCTCACTGCACTTTCCATGATTTTTTATGCCGTTGCCGCAAAATCACTTGTTGGAAATCTTCCGGCGTTTGTTCAGGTTGTTTCTATAAAACCTTTAATCACTGTTTTTGTAGTATTTTCTGTCATTACTGCGGTTTGTGCAGCTGGAGTTTTTGTTACAGAAAAGATTCCTGAAGATGAACCAACAGCCCTTTCTGAACGACCTTTTCAGTGGACATACAGAATTCTTGCCCTTTTGATTTTTGTTCTTATGTTCATTCCTGCTGCGAACCCTGCAAGAATCAGTTCAGAAATCAGTCGTACCGTTTCTTTATTTACATCTGCAATTTCTTGGCCAACATATACAAAAAATATTCAGAGAGCATTTATCCGCGGCTGGTTGCCGGAATATGTACTTAGAATTGCAAATATTTCAAGTATTTTAGTTCTTCTTGGTATTGTTGCCTGTGGTGCCGGTTCTTGTATGTCTGTTGGTAACAACAAATTAAAGAAAATCGCACACTATACACTTTTTGGCGGTGAAGTTGTTTCTTTTGCAAGTCTTTTTGGAATCCGCTACGCTTATAATCTTGTTTGTTCAAATCCTTCAGTTTCAAAAGTTCCGCCACTTGAACCTGCTTGTTTTACCGCTTATCTGGTTTTACTTGCGGTTATGTTCTGTTGTACGCTGGTTTCTTTCCTAAAAACTCCGGCTCCGGAACCTGATGAAAAATGTCACATAGACGCTCAGTATCAGCTGTTTTTGATGTTAATGCCGTTCCTGATTCTTGTATTCCTGTTCAGCTATCTTCCTTTATGGGGCTGGCGCTATGCATTCTTTGATTACAATCCTGGTGAAACATTAAGCATGGATAAGTGGACCGGCTGGAAATGGTTTGTAGAAGTATTCAGAAATGATGCCCGACGTGCAGATCTTATCCGAGTTCTTAGAAACACACTTGTTATGAGTGGTCTTGGAATTGCATTCAGTTGGCTGCCAATGATTTTTGCAATTTTCCTTGCAGAAATTAAGAGTACAGCGGCACGAAAAATCATTCAGACTTTGACAACAATCCCGAACTTTATTTCCTGGGTTTTAGTTTATGCAATTGCATTCTGTATTTTTGGTACGGACGGTTTTATTTCTAGTCTTATGGTTAAAGCTGGTGTCTGGACTGAAGGTAAAAATATGCTGATGGGGGACAGTTTTATCTGGATTAAGATGTGGGCTTGGGGAACATGGAAAGGACTTGGATGGTCTGCAATCATGTATATTGCCGCTATTAGTGGAATTGATCAGCAGTTGTACGAGGCAGCAACGGTTGACGGTGCAGGACGTTTCCAGAAAATCTGGCACATTACAATTCCGGAATTGCTTCCAACTTACTTAGTACTTTTAATTCTTTCTGTTTCAAACATTTTGAGCAACGGTATGGATCAGTACCTTGTATTCAAAAATCCTACAAACCAAAAACCAATTGAAGTTCTTGACTTGTACGTTTACAACCTTACTTTTGGCACCTCAAGCAGTATGATTCCATTCTCAACTGTAGTAAGTATGTTTAAGTCTCTTATCAGTGTAATTCTTCTGTTCATTACTAACAGAATTTCAAAACTGATTCGTGGTTCTTCAATATTCTAGGAGTTTTGTTATGGTAGAAAAGAAATCTATAGGTGATATTTTCTTTAACGTTGTAAACTACACTGTTTTTATTATTTTTACACTTTTGTGTGTATTTCCATTTTATTATCTTTTGATTAACACAATTTCAGATCAAGGGCTTGTTGCAAAGGGATTAATTGATTTCTTCCCAAAAGTTCAATGGGGAGTTGATGCAAAAGGCGAGCCTGTTTACCACTTTGGCGTTCAGTTAAAAAACTATATAGCTTTAAGAAACGTTCAAGATTTAGGATTTGCGTTTTTAGTTACAGTTGCCAGAACAGTAATTGGTACGGTTACTTCTACAATTGTTTCCGGACTTTGTGGTTATCTTGTTACAAAACATGAAATGTGGCACAGAAAGATTGCTTACCGTTTTATGATTATCACAATGTACTTTAATGCAGGTCTTATTCCATGGTTTACAAATATGCAGATGCTCGGACTTACAAATAACTTTTTGGGCTATATTGTTCCAGGTCTTGTAAGTGTTTACAACATCATCATGGTAAAAACTTACATTGAATCAATTCCAGCAGAACTTGAAGAAAGTGCTGCAATTGACGGGGCATCATATTTTACAATCTTTGTAAAAATCATCTGGCCGTTAAGTAAGCCAATTCTTGCAACAATTGCAATATGGTGTGCAGTTGGTCACTGGAACTCTTTTCAGGATTCTTTAATTTTGATGTCCGGTGCTCCGCATCTCAAAACTCTTCAGGAACGACTTTACATTTATTTAAATCAGTCTTCAAACCTTGCCGCAACAATGGCAACTTCAACAACCGGTTTGTCAGATTCACAGCGTCAGTCAATGTTGAATCAGAAAGCAATTCAGTATACGGTTGCAATGGTTACAGCAATTCCTATTTTGTGTGTTTATCCTTTCATGCAGAAATATTTTGTAAAAGGATTAATGCTTGGTGCTGTTAAAGGCTAATATTTTAATATGGTAGTTCATTCAGTTTTTCTGAATTGAATATGGGAACCTCTGAAAATTGCAATTTTTAGAGGTATCTTTGAATACGCGATGTTTTAATTCGTTGTATTTTAACGAATTAAAACTCGTACGTTTCTCTAAATAAAGCATTGTAAATGATTTTTTAGAGATGCCCATATATAAAAAGTTTCGTGATTCAAGTTTAGGAGGAAAAATGAAACGTTCAAAATTTTTAATCGCAGGTGCAGCAATTGCTATGACTCTTGCTTTTGCAGGATGTAACAGCAAAACAACATCAAGCGGTTCTCTTGGTTATGCTGTAAGTACAGCAAAAGGTGAAGAGGGTAAAATTTCTAAGGTTCGCCCAAAGAATACTGTAACCCTTGATGTTTATTCTCAGCTTGCAAACTATTCTGGTATGCAGACAGGTTGGTTTGCAGATCTTCTTTTGGACAAATTCAACGTAAAAATCAACATCATTCCAGAAACAGGTGGTGCTTTGCAGACAAGAATGGAACAGGGCAACCTTGGTGACATTGTTGTTTGGGGTGATAACTCAGATAAATATGCCGCCGCAGTGCAGCAGGGCTTACTCCTTGATTGGGAAGAAGACAACCTTCTTGCTAACTGGGGACCTTACATTCAGGAAAATATGAAACTTGCTCTTCAGAAGAACAAGTACATTGATTCTCCAGATCAGAAAATCCACGGATATTCACACGGAGTTTCTACATCTGCAGAAGATATTCAGTCATTCTTCTACACATGGGATCTTCGTTATGATCTTTATGAAAAAATTGGTAAGCCAGAAATCAATGATCTTTATGATTTAGTTGATGTTCTTGCAAAAATGAAAGAAATCTGTCCTACAGACGATAACGGAAAGAACACATATGGTGTTTCTTTGTTCAATGACTGGGACGGTGATATGGTAATGTACGTAAAATCACTTGCAACAGCTTACTTCGGATACGATGAATTCAACGTTGGTCTTTATAATCCGGAAGATGGTTCATTCCATGGTGCTTTGGAAGAAAATGGCCCATATCTTTATACTCTGAAATTCTTGAACAAATTGAATCAGAAAGGTCTTGTAGATCCTGACTCTATGACTCAGAAATACGCTGGAATGTCAGAAGATTATCAGAACGGTACAGCATTCTGGAACATCTTTAACTGGATGGCTTCTGGAACTTACAACAGCGAAAAACATATCAATGCAGGAAAAGCAATGTATCCTGTAGCACCAAAGAATGCTCGTCCAATCGTTTATGGTCAGAGTGTTTATGGTGGAAACCGTGTTTGGACAATTGGTGCAAAGACTGCTTACCCAGAACTTTGTATGGCAATTCTTAACTGGTTCTCAACTCCAGAAGGATTTATGACAATTGAATATGGTCCACGTGGTGTTACTTGGGAAATTGAAAACGGCAAAACAAGACTTACAGACTTTGGTGTAAAAGCACAGGCTGATATGAATAACACTATGATGCCAGAACCATTCAAAGGTTCTTACAATGATGGTGCTTTCCAGATTAACAACATTACATGGTGTCTTGATGCTCATAACCCAATGACAACAAACGAAACATACAACAAGATTAACTGGGAATCACAGCAGACTCCTGCACAGTCACCAATCGAGGCTAGCTGGCGTGAATGGGCAGGCGCTTCTTCTCCAGATAAATATCTCCAGACGCTTAATTACATGGTAAGCCCAGGTTCATTGTATACATCTGCAGGTTGGCCAGACAGTCTTACAATGATTCATAACAACGTTATTGAATGTGTTAAAAACGGTTCATGGAACGCAATTTTTGCTTCTTCAGATGCTGAATTTGATTCAATTGTTGCAAAAATGACTTCTGATGCTAAATCTTACGGATATGATGACTTGGTTACATATTCTGTAGAACAGGCTAAAAAACGAGCTATGGCTGAAAAACAGGCTCGTGGACAGTAATTAATTTGAACAATTCAAATTAGAAAATTGCCGGCAGATTGATTTTTCGACTGCCGGCTTTTTTTTATGTCGTCTATGGAGATTTTAAACAGATTTCTTTAAAATATTGTAACGCTTAAGATTCCAGGCGTTCATAGAAGGTTACCTCTAAAAATTGCAATTTTTTAGAGATACCCAGAATATTTAAACGGGTAAAATTAATGGGAATTTTCAGTCAGAACAGTGGATTTGTAAAATTTGTGAACAGGGCACTTGATGTGCTTTTGCTTAATATTTTGTGGTTTGCATTCAGTATTCCGTTAATTACGATTGGAGCGTCAACCTGCGCGGCATTTTCTGTAACATTAAAAATGGTGGATGATGAAGAAGGCTACGTTGCAAAAATGTTTGTGAAGGCGTTTAAAGAAAATTTTAAAAAGGGAACTTTGATGTGGCTGATTTCTTTGCCGTGGCTTGTTTTGACACTTGCTGCCTGGCGAATTGTTGCCATTGCACAGGATTATTATCTTTTGATTATGATTGGTGCGATTTTTTTGACTGCCAGTTACATTGCTTTTAATCTTTATTCTTACCCGCTTATTGCCAGATACGATAATTCCTTAAAAAATATGATAAAAAATTCCCTGGGGATTACGCTTACGCACTTTGGTAAAACAATGTTGATTATTTTTCTTGTTGCCCTTGAGATTCTTATAATTATTTTTAACCGTTATACACTTTTTGTGGGCATTTTGATTGGCCCGGAATTTATAATTTACACGATAAGTGGTATTTCCAAACGGATTTTTCAGCAGTTAGACAAACAATATGAGGCCACAATGAAAGAAGAAAAAGCCCGCAAGGAACTTTACGAAGAAACCGTTACTGCACAGAAAATTTTACAGGAAAAACAAAAGTTGCAAAATGATTCTGAAAAAACTGCCGAAGAATAAAATCCGGCTTTTTACACGGGATTTCTTAACTGACGGCTATTGAACACTAAATTTAAAATTATTTCTGAAAAGTTTATACTTTTACGATAAAACGGCCCGGCTATGGAGCACCTGCGAAGGTTGTTTTGACAACCGAAGCAGAAGCCCGGAAGGGCACTATTTGTGCCCTGAGGACTTTGAGCGTGAGCGAAGTGCGGAACAGCCGTTTACGCGTGGCATTTGGCCCAAAATAACACTAATTGAAAATTCATCAAATTTAGACTAATCTCTTTTTATGAACGAATTACAACTTAAATACGGATGCAACCCGAACCAGAAGCCGGCGCGGGTTTTTATGGAAAATGGTTCTGATTTGCCAATTACAGTTTTAAATGGCAGACCCGGTTATATTAATCTTCTGGACGCTTTTAACGGCTGGCAGCTTGTAAAGGAATTGAAAGAGGCAACTGGTTTGCCGGCTGCGACAAGTTTTAAGCACGTTTCTCCGGCTGGTGCCGCCGTTGGATTGCCGCTTTCGGATACGCTTAAGAAAATTTATTTTACGGACAATGTTGAACTTAGTCCGCTTGCTTGTGCTTATGCGCGTGCCCGCGGTGCCGACCGTATGTCTTCTTTTGGCGATTTTATTTCGCTTTCTGATGAATGTGATGAGGCAACTGCGCTTTTAATAAAAAAAGAGGTTAGCGATGGTGTTTTAGCACCGTCTTATTCTGCAAAGGCACTTGAAATTTTAAAGGCAAAGAAAGGTGGCAATTATCTTGTAATTCAAATTGATGAAAATTATAAGCCGGCCGAACTTGAAAAAAAGCAGGTTTTTGGTGTTACTTTTGAGCAGGGACACAACTTTTTGAAGATTGATGAGACTTGCCTTTCTAATATTGTTACAAAAAATAAAAA
Organism: bacterium; assembly: GCA_963648145.1. GTDB lineage: Bacteria > Spirochaetota > Spirochaetia > Treponematales > Treponemataceae > Treponema_D. The sequence goes on from CAVJCY010000011.1 coordinate 28,265, forward strand.
ATTGTCAGAGGATGACAAGCGCAATCTTATAATTTCTTTAATTGTTTTAAAATATACACAGTCAAATTCAGTATGTTTTGTAAAAGACGGCCAGGCAATTGGAATTGGGGCTGGTCAGCAGAGCCGCGTTCACTGTACACGTCTTGCCGGTCAAAAAGCTGATAACTGGTGGTTGCGTCAAAGTCCGCAGGTTTTGGGATTGCAGTTTGTGGACGGAATTAAACGTGCCGACCGCGATAATGCGATTGATGTTTACATTGGCGAAGAATATATGGATGTTCTGGCAGAAGGAAAATGGCAGAGTGTATTTAAAGTAAAGCCGGAAGTTTTTACGCGTGAAGCAAAATCTGAGTGGATTGCAAAAAATACAAATGTTGCGCTTGGTTCTGATGCTTTCTTTCCGTTTGGTGACAATATTGACCGTGCACACAAATCTGGAGTTACTGTTGTTGTTCAGCCGGGTGGCTCTGTGCGTGATGATTTAGTAATTGCTTCTGCAGATTCTTACGGAATGGCAATGGCATTTAACGGAATCAGGTTGTTCCACCACTAATCAGATAATTGTTAAAAATTTTTGTTAAGGAAACCTCTAAAAATTGCAAGTTTTAGAGGTAACTCTGCCATAAAAAAGAAAGCCCCGCCGGTAAAAGCGGGGCTTTTTGTCTTTGATTAATTAAAATCTAAGATTTGATTATTCCGGACGGCTGTAAATCCAAGTTGCGCCAGAAGCACCTTCTGTACTGTTGTAGATACAGAATACAGTCAAACCTGCAATACAACTCTTTCCGAGTGTCATAGAACCTGTGATTTCAAATTCTTCGTTAGCAGGAATTGATTCTGCCCAAACACAATTCCAGTTATCAGCACCAACTTCAAGCCACCATCCAGCAGCTTCTGACTGATCAACCAAAGCAACCTGAATAGGAGCGTTGATTGCAGCGTCTGAAGTTCCTTTGAAGTGGAATGTAACTGTATCGCCAGCTTTTGGAAGATAATCTTTGAATGCTGGAGAATCTGTAACGTTGATAAATGCTTTGTAGTTCTGGATATTTCCGTCTGCATCAGCATCGCCAACTGACCACTGAATCATTTTCATTGCATCTGCAATATTTACGTCAAAATTAACAGCTCCGTCTGGGTGTTTTACAATTTCTACACTTGTACCAGCGTCATTTGCTGTATTTGTTGTTTCTGCTTCTGTATCAAGCCACTGAATTGTGATTGCTTTTCCTGTTCTTGCATAACCTTTCTTTGCAACAAGGCAGTTATCATAGTAAAGGTCAAAATAAACAGTTGATTTTCCTTTTGGAGCGGTTCCATCGATTGTATATGTTGCAACACCTTCAAATGTTTCGCCTGCTTTAAGACCGTCAATCAAAGCTAAATCACACTGATCCTGAGAAATCAGGTTGTTCCATGTTGAGTGGTTAGAAATACAAAGTTCAACACCTGGACAGTCAATATCTACAGTTCCTTTGTAGTGGATTTCGATAGTATCGCCAACCTGTGGCCAATCATACTTCCAGAAATCTGTAACTGGCTGAGTCTGACAAGCAAAGAGACTTCCGTTTGCAGCGAACTTAGAAACTCCATCTTTTGCAATTTCTGCCATATCAACAACGTATGTTCTTGGATGTTCTACACTTGACTGAAATGTTGTCTTTGCACCTGAGCCTGTAGAAGCACAGCTTACTAATAAACCGCCAAGAGCAATGCCAATAGCAGCAAAACTTAATAATTTTTTCATTTTTAACTCCTTTTTTAGTTAGTTACTTAAATTATAAACCATATTTTCTGAATGTAAATTTTTTTTTTTTACTTAAAGTTGATGTTTTTTTTAGGTAAAAAGAAGTTAAAAACTTTTAAGGAAAAAAAAGCCTGACTCAAAAAAAAAGAATCAGGCATAAAACTCGCTGAAATCTCTAAATAGAGCATTGTAAAAGATTTTTTAGAGATACCCTTTACAACAAATTAGTCGCGGCTGTACATCCAGGTTGTAGATTTAATATTGTCGCCGGCTTTGTAATAGAAAGTAATCCCTAAGCTTTCTACCGGTGCAATTGTGATTTGGAACGATGCAGTCAATGTAAATGGTTCACCGGCTGTTACAGGACCACCGGCAAGTAAATCAACGCCACCGGCAATTTCTGACCACCAGTTAACTGATGCAGAAGATTCATACATATGAGCATAAATTTCTTCTGGAATGTCGCGGTCAGAAGTTCCTTTAAATGTAACTGTTACTGTGTCGCCAACCTGAGGAAGTCCGTCAACAAACCATGCGGCAAGATCAATCCAGTTCTGATACTGAGTAACAATCTGGCCGTCATTCTGCTGTTTCATTTCAATAAGTTTCTGAATATCAGCAAGGTTGATGTTGTAAGTCTGAGGACCTTTTGGTGCATTAGGATCTACGCCAGTGGCATTTGCAACTTCGGCAGCAGTATCTGTTGTCTTTCCGAGTCTTTCAAAAGAAAGTTTTGCACTTTTTCCAACTTTTGCATAAGCATCCTGACCGTGATCTTTTCCGTCATAAGCAAAAATAATCTGGAAACCGCCTTTTGTGCTTTCTGTTAATGTGAATGTTTCTGTTACTTCAACAGGAACGCCGGCTTTCATATCAAGAATAACTTTGTCTTCAGAAATATTTGTCCAATAATTTGCAGCCGGACTGTTATCAATAAGAAAATATGTGAGTGCTGGCAAATCAATGTCAGAAGTAACTTTCATCTTCAAAGTTACAGTATCTCCGGCCTGTGGTTTATCTGCTTTGAGCAATTTCCACAAATCAGGAACGAAAGCCTGATAGTTTGGACCATACTGATTGTAAGTAAGTTCAAGACCGTTCAAACTGTCAATAGGGTCAACTTCATAAGAACGTGGATGTGGCATTGCTGGTGCCGCTGCTGAATCAGATTTTGCAGCACCGTTAGAGGCACAACTCAAAAATAAAGAAGAAACAGCAAGTGTGATTGCTGCTAAAGATAAGATTTTTTTCATAATTTTTTAAAATCCTCCTGTGATTTTTATTTAACGGAAACCTCTAAAAATTGCAATTTTCAGAGATACCCTTAAATTATAAATGGGTTTATGCACAAAAGAATGTAAAATTATGTAAGGATTAATATAAAATTTGGCATAAAAAAAGGGCTGCCCACTAAAGGCAACCCCTTAAATAATTCTAAATTAAGAAATTAGTCTCTTGAAAGAATGACTGTACATGGTCCAGGACCGTTTGTTTCTGGATCGTAGTTATACCAGATACAAAGGATTAAAGTAGTTCCATCCATATCCTGATCAAGAGTGAGATCCTTTGAAATATTGAAAGGAACACCTGCTTTAATGTCAGTTGCAAACAGACAATCTTCGTCACTTCTGTTGTCCTGAAGTTCTTTCCACCAGTTAGCTTCCTGAGAGTTATCTACAGGACGCATATAAAGGGTTGCAATGTCTTTATCAGAAACAGCGTGCCAAGTAACGTGCAATTTTGTTCCAGCTTTGAGAGGTTCTGACATATCAGGAATTGCATCGTTGATACAAGGAGTAGCCTGATAGTTAGAAATCTGTGACATATCCTGTACACCGTTTACCCAAGGGTGATTTGTTTGAATTTCACAGAATGCAGCAAGTTTTTCAAGTTCAATATTGTAAGTTTGTGGTCCTTTTGGAGCGTTTGGATCTACACCAGTAGCACTTGCAATTTCTGCAGCTGTATCAGTTGTATTTGTAATTCTTTCAAATGTAACTTTAGCAGCTTTTCCAACTTTTGCATAAGCATCCTGTCCGTGATCTTTACCATCGTAACAGAGAATAATCTGGAAACCACCTTTTGTGCTTTCTGTTAATTCAACTTCCTGAACAACTGTAACAGGTTCACCAGCTTTAATATCAGCTACAACATAGTCAGCAGAAAGAACTGTCCAGTAACTTGCTGCAGGGCTGTTATCAATAAGATACCATGTGAGTGCTGGAATATCAGTGTCAGAAGTAATTTTCATATTGACAGTTACTTTATCACCAACTAAAGGCTTATCAGCTTTAAGAGGTTTCCAGAGATTTGGAAGTGCAGCCTGATAGTTTGGACCATACTGATTGTAAGCAATATCAATTGATTCACAACTGTCAGCAGCATCTACAACGTAAGAACGTGGATGTGGGATTGATGGACCAGCAGCGCCATCAGCTTTTTTAGCGCCTGTTGAAGCACAGCTTACTAATAAACTGCAGAGTGCTAATCCTACTGCAGCCAAAGACAAAATTTTTTTCATAACGGATTAATTCCTCCTATTTTTTATATTTAATTATATCACGGAAATTTTCAGCGATATAATTTTTTTTTACTAATAAATTAAAAAAAGAGCGGACTTCCGTTTTTAGAAGTCCGCAGGGGGTAAAAATGAAATTGTTTATTTAGCAAGTCCAAGATTTTCTGGTTCTGGAGCTAATGTAACCTTTGTAATTGTGAATGACCAGTCGTCCTGCCATACGAATTTTTCATAAGTTCCGTTGTTTCCAACAATACGGAAGCCGGCAAGTTCTTTTTTTACAGATGATTTAAGAAGTTTGTTGATATTTACATTGAAAGATTTTTCTGCATCTGGTTTTGACTGATCAAAAAGAACAGGATATGAACAGTTAGTGTAATTATAATCAGCACCATCAAGAGATGCCGGTTGAATACAAACCTGACAAGACTTTGAAGAATCGTAGTTACCTAATTCATAGTCAATTTTTATTACAAAATTTTTGTAGAATTTTGTTGTATCAAGCATTGTAAACATAATTGCGTGGTTTGAATTTGTTGCGCCTTTATTAAAGATAATTGTCTGACCGTCCAAAGCAACATAATCTGCACCAAAAACTGGTTCAAGCCAGTAATCAACACCGTAAACAAGTTCAACTGGTTCTGAAGGAACTTCAACGGCTGGTTCTTCTGGTACAACTTCTGCATTTTTACTTGTAGAAGCACAGCTTACAAACAAAGATGCTGTCAAAAGTAATGCTGCTGATATTGTTAAAAATTTTTTCATTCTGATAGTCCTCCCTATGACTAAGTGTTTAAATGAAACCTCTAAAAATTGCAATTTTTAGAGGTATCTTTAAAAACGCGATGTTTTAATTCGTGCTATATCAACGAATTAAAACTCGCACGTTTCTCTAAATAAAGCATTGTAAATGATTTTTTAGAGATACTCTAAACATTATAAAACAGATTTTTTGAAAGTTGTTAGGGATTTTTCCTTATGCTGATAAATTTTTGTTTTTTTTGGAACCTCAAAATAAAGCATTGTAAATGATTTTTTGGAGATGCCCTTTTGTGGAAAAATGGGGCGTTACGGGGCAACAATGGAACGATGTATTGCCCCGTTAGAGGGGGTAGCGGCCAACGAAGTGGACGCGAGGGGGAGACTTCCCCCGCCTTTTTTATGAAAATTTTTAAAAATTTCGTCTTGAGGTGCTTGGTTTATGGTAAGATTGTCGTATGAATTTTGAACTGAGGTGGAAAGATTATCCGGAAGTTTTTGATGATGACGAGTTGACCTCAAAATGTTTTTTGAATTGGGAAGATGAAATTGCTGATGATAAAATTTGCCGTGACGCGCCAGAAATTGACGATGAAACACAAATTCGCCGTGACGCACCGCAGAATTTTAGCCGGCATACGCTGATTTCCGGGGATAATTATCCGTGCCTTAAACTTTTTGCAGAAAATTCTGTTGATTTAATTTACATTGACCCGCCATATAATACCGGCAAAGATTTTACTTACTGTGACAATTTTTGTGATGGCGGTGACAGACATTCCGCGTGGCTTAGTTTTATGGAACGGCGGCTGAAAATTGCCAGGAAACTTCTTGTTCAAAGCGGATGTATTTTTATTGCAATAGATCAGGGCGAACTTTATGTTTTAAAACTTTTGTGTGACCAGATTTTTGGTGAAAATAATTTTGTAAACGATTTTATGTGGCTTCACGGCAAAGGAAAAAAAGACAAATGGTCAAGGACTTTGCAGCAGCACACGCTTTGTTATGCGAAAAATAAAAAATTCCTTGGGGCGTTTTCTGATTTTGAAGAAACTGACTGGGCAAAAACAAATGCTGATGGTGACGAGCGCGGAAATTGGTTTAATGCGAGCATTTCGTTTAGTGAAGAACGTTCAAATCCGAAAAATAAGAATTTTTACGAAATAAAATCTCCGTCCGGCAAGGTTTGGCGGCGTCAGTGGCTTATAGAAAAGTCCGTTATGCAAAAACTTCTTGAGGAAAATAAAATTTACTTTGGTTCCGCTCCCGAATTTTCCGGAGTTCCGCGTAAAAAAGTTTTTAACGGCGAAAAAACTGAAGTAATTCCAAAAAATATTATTGATTGCGTTGAAAGTACCCGCGCGGCACAAAATTATCTTGACAAGTTGCTTGGCGAAAAACAGATTTTTGACAATCCCAAACCGGTAGATTTAATTGAACACCTGTTTTTTATTACTCAGATGAAAAAGGATGCCGTGATTCTGGATTTTTTTGCCGGCAGTGGAACAACTTTTGAAGCCGTTTGCAAATTAAACGCTGCCGACAATGGGAAACGTCGCTGCATTCTTATTCAAAAACCGGAAAAAAATCAGGAAAATTCTGATTTCAGTCCAAAAATGAGCATTGACCAGATTTGTAAAAAACGATGCGAAAAAGTCTGCCAGATTTACAATCAGAAAATGGATTTTTTTACGCTTATTACAAATCAGAAAAATTGACGGTTCGTAACTAAAATGATATTGAAAGTATAAGGGTATCTCTAAAAAATCATTTTCAATGCTTTTTTAGAGATAGCAAAAATAATACGAAAAACAGTTTTATCCAAAAAGTTTTCTACATTCAAGGTAAAAGCGTTTTTCGTCGGCTTCGCCCATGCTGAAACTTTTCCTTGGAAGCGGGCCACGTCCGTTAATTGTTTCAAAGAATGAATCTTTTGCAATTGGCGGAAGAAGAATTGCCGTTGTGGCCGGTTTTGTGCCAAGCTGTAAGACTTCTTCGCTACCGTGAATAAAGTCAATTTCCGGTTTTTTAGCACTTACTTCCGTTTCTTTTAAGAAATCATCAATAACGGGCTGCAATCTTGAAACTCCGAGTTCTGTAATTTTTGTTTGCAAAAGAATGTATTTTTGTTTTGAATTTTCCATAAATGCAAATCCAAAGTTTGAATTTGAAGATTTTACGGCATCATCAAGTTGTTTTGCAGAAGATAATTCAGAGATTGTTCCGTTTAATTCAGCTGCTACTTTTGAAATTAAAGCATTTGAATCAATATTAAAAATTACGCGGTGGATTGGCTCAAAAGTAAGTCCTGAATCATAAATATTTACAATTTCAATTAATGCGTAGCGGACATTTGATTCACAAAGCGTTTTTTCATCGGCCCCCTTAGAAATAAGTTCTGACTTGTATTCGTCCCAGACTGCTTTTGCCGTTGCAAGTGAATGGTTACCGTCACCAACAGCAAAAAGGAATGTGGAACCATCCGGTGCTGTATTTTTTTGTGCAATTTCATTAAGAGCCTTTGTCACGTTTTCTATTTGTTCTGAACCGGAAACTCCCCAGCCTTTTATTGAACCACCGTTGCACATAAGATTTCCGGCGTAGAGCGGTTTATTTTTCTTTGCAAGGTCTGCACAACCGCCAATCAAAAGATTCTGTTTATCGTTTACTAAAAGCATAATGTGTGGAAGTTCAAGCGGGGCACCTTTTCTGATTTCTTTTCTTGGAGGAATGCGGTCCACAATTGTTGCTTCTGTGGCGCGGATATTTGCCTTGCTGAACGGCTTCCATTCGTAAGTTTCAAGATCAATTTGTGCTACAAGACCTTTGCGTGTTCTGCCGAATGCTGTCGTGCGTTCAAGGTAAACAAAACAATTTTTTGGAGCATCAAAAACGCCGTTTTCAAGGTATTCATTCATTGTCTGGCGGATTTTTTTTATGCGTTCAGTTTTATATTCAGAATTTAAATAAACTTCCGGAAGAATAAGATTTAGTGTGGAAGGTTTATTTTTTGCAGTCTGTTCTGCTTTTTTCCAGTAATTTTTATCTTGTGTATACTGATCGCAGGCAATTACAGACCAGGTTGAAACGTCAATATTTTCAGGAAGGAGAATTTCCGGGACACGCAGTCCAAGTTCGTTTAGTGTTTTCATAGGGCAAGTATACTGATTGATTTTCTTTTGTGCTATAATTTTTGCATGGAGCAGTTCCGGCAATTACAACGCCAAAGTCAAAAACAAGTTCAAAAACTTTCTCAACGGCAGATTCAGGCCGTCAGAATGCTGGGGCTTTCTAGCCGAGATTTGCGTGAAGAAATTTATCGTGAAGTTAACGAAAATCCTGCGTTAAAAATCATCAAAGATCCGGGCGGAAAATTTAATCAAAATCAGAATTCTGGCATTAGTGGCGGCAGTTTTGAAACGGAAAGATATTCAGAAAATTATAGTCGCGGGGCTGCCAGCGGAGATTTAGAGTCAGCACTGGAAGCAACCGAAGGTCACAAGGAAACTTTGCAGCAGCATCTGATGAGTCAGCTGAATATGAGTCGTGTGACTTCCGACGAATACGATTTATGCCAAAAACTCATTTACAATCTTGATAAAAACGGTTGTTACGGTTCCATGCTTGCACCAGAAACTTTTCTTGACCGCAAGCGTCCTTTGCAGACGAAAGCAATGCTGGAACGGTGTATAAAAAGAATTCAGCAGATGGATCCGGTGGGAACTTGTTGTAAAAATCTGTTTGAAAGTCTTTTTGTTCAGGCAAAACTTGCTGGAAATGCCCCACAAATTGCATTATTTCTTCTTGATGGTCATCTTGAGATGATGAATCCGCCGTCTGTTGAGAGGGTCTTGCATAAATTAAATGAATTTAAAGCAAATTATCATAAAAAAAGTTTTGGTGGAAAACTCGTTTTGGATCAAATTGTCTTGAACGAAAAAAAAGTAGAGGAATCTATAAAATACATTCAAAGTTTAAATATGCGACCGACTGGAGAATATATTTCTGATATTTCTGCGGCGGAATTTGAACAGCCTGATATTGTTCTGAACGTTGTAAAAGTTGAAGGACACATTAGTGAAGATGATTTTGGAAACGGAAAAATTGCAACGGCCGGAAGTTTTTATTTTCAGGTAAAATACGCTTCTGGAATTTTGCCGGAAGTTCAGATTGTTTCAGAAGCAAATTTTGATAAGGAAAGCATTGAAAGGGCTAGAGCATTTTTGGGAAATTTACAGTTCAGGCAGAACACAATTGTTTTGCAGGGCTGTGCAATTGTAAGTGCTCAGAAAGAATTTTTTATTCATGGGCCAGGTAATATTGTTCCGCTGACAAGAAAACAGATTGCAAAAAGACTTAACATTCACGAGTCAACGGTCAGCAGAATGTCTGCAAAAAAAAGCAGCAAGTACATTCAAACAGAATGGGGATTGTTTCCGGCAAGTTATTTTTTTAGTAGCGGTGTTAAGAAGGTTGCGAGTGTAGAACGCAAGACAGGCGGTGACCTTGGCATTTTTGACGCGGAACGTGGAACTTCCACTGAAACTGACATTGCGGACCCGACAGTTTTATCTTATTCAACAAAGATTTCTGCGGAGGCGGTGCAGTTTAAAATTCAAAAAATTGAAGAAAATGCGCAAAAATCAGGGGAAAAACTTTCTGACAATCAGATTACAAAAATATTGAATGACGATGGCATAAAAATAGCCCGGAGAACAGTGGCAAAATATCGCCAGAGAGCCGGGCTAAAAAATTCTTATGGAAAATAATCAGGAATTACTTTTCCTGTTTTTTGTCTTTTTCCTTTTTAACTTTGTTATCAAGAACGTCCATCATTTTGTTCAGGGCCGCTCCAAAATCAAAGTCTTTTCCGTCTACGTGTGCGGTTGTTCCCCATTTGAAGTTTACAGTAGCATCAAATGTGTATCCGTTGTCATTTTTAACTTTAATCAGAAGATCAACAATTAAATCGTCAGCATATGCAATTCTTTTGATTTTAGAATTAATCATTTCTGACTGTTTTGAATCCAATGTAAAACCAACAGCATTAATACTAGGTGTCATAACAGTCTCCTTGAAGTGATTTTTTTTACACTTCGTTTTGCAATTTTTCTGCTAAAAAGCAGATTGTCTATAAAGTATAAATCACAAATTTGCAAAATACAATTTTTATTTTTAGAAGTTTAAATAAAGTTTTGTTAGAGTTTTAAAAATAAAGAAATTTTTGATATTTTAATAGATTCCGAAATCGTGGTGACAATATATTTGTCTGGGCATAAAAAAAACCGTCAGAAAATTGACGGTTTTGAACTTGTGCATTCAGAAAACTAGTTCTGTGCAACTTCAGCTTTTGGAACACGAACTTTCTTATCAAGGAAGCCGGCACTAAGACAACTTGAACAAACTTTAAGTGTCATTACTGTTCCGTTAGAAAATCTAGCTTTTACAGAGTGAAGATTTGGTCTCCATGTTCTGCGTGTATGATTATAAGATTTACTAACTTTATTTCCGTGCATTACGCCCTTTCCGCAAACATCACAACATCTAGACATTTTATTTCCTTCCTTCAAAAATAATTATTCTAATTTAAGGTAGTCCTAGAACTATAAATAAATAACTAAAAAAAGTCAATTGGTAAATTTTTAATCTAGAGGGGATTGGTAAGCAGAAAGCATCTGCAGAATGAAAAATCTGATTTAGGTAACTTTAAAAACGCGACGTTTTAATTCGTTGTATTTTAACGAATTAAAACTCGAAAGTCTCTCTAAATAAAACATTGTAAATGATTTTTTAGAGATGACCTTTACTCAAAAAATATAAAATCCGTAAAATAAATATCGCTGATTTGTCCAAGTGCAAGTTCGGTATTCAGAATTTTCAGCAATTCGGCCGTAATTTTTGCATCACCAAGACTCAAAATTTGAGTTTTGGTACGACTACTAAAATATTTTGTAAATTCCGCCTTTAAAATTCCTTTTTTTCTGGCAATTTCTTCATAAAAAACCGTGTCATTCTTCGGATATGACAGCCATGGTGTCACAACCATAACCGTACTGGCAGAATTTTCATTATCGGCAGCAGTCATAACTCGCAAAGACTCAAGATTGTAATAACTTATTTCGTTTGTATTCTGCGGCTCTGCAAGATTTTCAGCAATTCCCTTTGAAATCAAAAATTCTGGGTTCGAATTTTTCACTTTTCGGGTAATGATAATTGCAGTTCCGCCAAAAATTCCAATCACAAGAGCAATAATTACAAACAAAAGTATTTTTTCTAAACTGATTTTCATTTTTTTACATTCCAGGCTGCCATTTTTCCGTCGGTTTTTCATCAGACTCAGAATTTTCAGTCACATCGTGTGCAAAATTTTCATTTTCGTCTTCAACATCTTCTTCAATTTTTTCAAAAGGAGAAATCAGTGCCAAAAGTCTACCGGTTGCCCGTGCAGTAATGTGCACTCCGTCATCGAGCCACTCTTCCGACTGAATGCATCCAGCCTTGCGTAATTCACTAATCAGAAGATTTTGCGAAGAAGGCAGAACGTAATTTGCAACTTCACCGTACATCAACTCAAAAATTTTGTCTTTAAGTTCAACAAAACCTGTTTCATCTTTTGCACTCACGCAAATTGCATCTTGAAATTTGTGTCTCAGAGTAAGGAAAAGTTCATTATTTTCTTTGGCTTTATCAATTTTATTCAATAAAATCAGCCGTGGATTTTTATCAGCACCAATATCGCTAAGAACCTGGCACACCGTATTGTACTGATTTTCAGCCTCAGAATCAGAAGAATCCAAAACCAAAAGTAAAAGATCCGCTTCAACAGCCTCTTCTAGCGTGGACTTAAAAGCGTCAATCAAATGATGCGGCAAATTGCTTATAAAACCAACAGTATCCGTTATCAACGCACCGGCACTTTCGTTTAAAGGCAATTTTTTTGTAAGAGGATCCAGAGTCGCAAAAAGTTTGTTTTCCACAAACGCATCAGAACCGGTCAGTGCATTCAGTAAACTTGATTTTCCCGCATTCGTGTAACCAACAAGCGCACATGAAGGAAGTTTTCCACGCTGTTTGCGCTGAGTTTTGCGGTTCAGTTCAACTTCCGCCAGTTCCATTTTTATTGTCGCAATCCGTTCGCGCACACGTCGTTGATCCAGTTCCAGCTGAGTTTCTCCGGAACCTTTTGCACCAAATGCGCCACCTCGTTGCCGTGCAAAATCTTTATTCACATGCGAAAGTCGTGGCAGAGAATATTGCAGTCTTGCAAGTTCAACCTGCAGTGCCGCTTCCTTTGTTTGTGCTCGCTGTGCAAAAATCCTGATAATAACTTCCTGACGATCAAAACAAGAAAGCCCCGAAAGTTCTTCCCAGTTCCGCTGTTTACGCGGCTCAAGATTAAAATCAAAAATAATACAATCCGCTTCAATTTCTTTTGCAAGCTCACAAATTTCTTTAGCCTTGCCCGTACCCATTCCGTATGCCGGATGCATTTCCAGCCGATTCAGCGTTAAGCGTTGAACAATATCTAATCCAAGGGTAAGTACAAGCCCTTTCAATTCCTGCAAATCATTTCCAGGTTCACCAACAAGTAAAGCACGCGGAACTTTTGCCGCTTCTTTTTCAACTTCAATCATACGAATATTTTAATCCTAGTTTTCTGATTTTTCTATTAAATTGTAATTTTAATGGCGTTCCGGCAACAAGTTGCCGTCGCTACGTTACGCCCTTCGCTAATCGCTCATCGTCCTCACTTCGCTGCGCTCCGTTGCGGGCGACTACGGGGCTTCACATCGCTAACGCAGAAGTCCGTACAAAATGGCTCTTACATTTTTTTAGAGATACGTGCGAGTTTTAATTCGTTAAAATACAACGAATTAAAACATCGCGTTTTTAAAGATACCTAAAAATTGCAATTTTTAGAGATTCCCTTAAAATAAAAAAATGGCTAGAGAAAGATTGAGCAGCAGATTGGGATTTATTCTGCTGAGCGCGGGTTGCGCTATCGGCTGCGGAAACGTATGGAAATTTCCGTGGATGGTTGGACAGAATGGCGGAGCGGCTTTCGTCCTGATTTATTTTTTATTCCTGGCATTGCTTGGTTTACCAGCATTGACAATGGAATTTGCACTTGGCAGAGCGGCTCAGGCAAGCCCGGTAAAAATGTATCAGAAACTGGAAAAACCTGGCAGTAAGTGGCATATTCACGGTTACTTCTGTCTTTTTGGTAACATTGCCCTTATGGCTTTTTACACAGTTGTTACCGGCTGGTTTATTTATTACTTTGTTTCTTTTGTTGGCGGAAAATCAGAAACTCTTTCTTTTGGAGCAATGCTTTCCAGTCCTGGAATAAACGTAATGTACCTTTTTATTTCTGTTGCATTATGTTTTGCGATTCTGACAAGAAATTTGCAAAGTGGTCTTGAACGCATCACAAAAATTATGATGTTACTGCTTCTTGTTTTGATGACAGTTCTTGCAATCAGGAGTATTACGTTGCCGGGTGCAAAAGAAGGGCTGGCATTTTATCTTGTCCCGGATTTTTCTAAAATCAGTTTGAATTCTATTGTTTCGGCAATGAATCAGGCATTTTTTACACTTTCGCTTGGCATTGGTGCCATGTCAATTTTTGGTTCTTACATTGGTAAAGAACACAGCCTTATGGGCGAAAGTTTAAGAATCATCATTTTGGACACTTTCGTTGCGGTTACTGCAGGCTTGATTATTTTTCCGGCTTGTTCTGCTTACGGACAGACCGTTAATGCTGGTCCTGCACTTTTGTTTAACACAATGACTGTAGTTTTCAATAACATGGGGGCGGTTGCCGGAAGAATATGGGGAAGCATTTTCTTCCTCTTTATGATTTTTGCAGCTTTTTCTACAGAACTTGCAGTTTGTGAAAATATTTTAGCTTGCGTCCGCGAATTAACCGGCTGGTCACGCCTTAAAGGCTGCCTTATTTGCGGTGCCGGAATATTTTTGATTTCACTGACAACAGCTTTAGGTTATAGTGTATTTAAATTTCAGCCGTTTGCAGAAGGCACTGCCTGGCTTGATTTGTGGGATTTTATTGTAAGTAACAATCTTTTGCCTTTGGGTTCTTTAGTTTTTGCACTTTTCTGGTGTACAAAATTTGGCGCCGGCTGGGATTCTTTTGTTGCAGAAGCAAACGAAGGCGAAGGTATGAAAGTTAAAAACTGGATGAAAATTATTTTCGCTAGGTTTGTTCCAATTTGTATTGTTGCAATTTACATAATCGGACTTGTAACTTTTAACTGGCGATAAAAAAAGGGCATCGCTAAAAAAACATTTTTAATGCTTTATTTAGAAACACATACGAGTTTTAATTCGTTAAAATACAACGAATTAAAACATCGCGTTTTCAAAGGTTTCATTATCGACTTTCTTGTCCAATCACTTCCTGGATTTTTTCAATAATCAAAGGTTCGTACCAGGTTGCTTCAAGACGATTGTAATAACCAAAGTGTTCATTTTCGTTTGGATTTGGCTTGTAATTTCCGTTATCCCAAAGAACGGCCGTCATACCATAGCGGCGACTTTCCGTCAAGAAATAATCAAACCATTTTACCCGTTCTTCCGTGTTACCTTTATTTGTTGCTCCGTATTCACCAATAACAACCGGAATTCCCTGCGAAATAAATTTTGTGTTCAAACTATCAAAAGTTCGCTTTAAAGTTGTTTTGTGAGCATTTGTAAATTCAGTTTTTCCCGGAACATTCATCGCAAAATCCTGAGGATCATACATATGAACAGAAATAATCAGTTTTCCAGGTTCATCATCCTGTGGCAAAATAAACGCACTGTTCAGCACGGAATCAACCGCAGCCCTAAGTCCCGGAATCATAACATAACGTTTTCTGTTATTTCCGCCACTAGCACGAATTGCATTTAATGCCGCCTGATTCAATTTATTCATTGTCGCAGCTGCATCTATGCACTGACTGTTATTGCGGTCAAACCACCATTCATAATTTGTGCCACGCAAACGCGGTTCATTCATTGTCTCAAAAATCAAATGTTCATCATAATCTCTAAAAACTTCGCCAACCTGAGTCCAAACTTCAGTAAGATATTCAATAGATTTTTCGCAGTTCACAGAATTCGGGTAGTAGCCCATAACTGCCGGCATTTCGCCAGGATTATTGTAACAGTCGTGATGAGAATTAATTATAACGTACAGTCCGTCTTCAATTGCCCAGTCAACAACTTCTTTTACTCTTGCCATCCATTTTGAATCAATAACATTAGTTTTGCGATTCATATGACGACTCCAGCTTACAGGAATACGGATAGTTTTAATTCCCGACGCTGCAATTCCATCAATCATCGCTTTTGTGGTCCGTGGTTGCCCCCATGCAATTTCCGCACTAATTCCACTGGCATCAGAATCAAAAGTATTTCCAAGATCCCAACCGGTTTTCATATCTTTTACAGTTTCCAGTGCAGAAACTCCGTTAAAAGGAACTGGAGAAACATAATCACTGTAAACAAGTTCCTTTTTTGCCGGCGTTTCTTCTTCTACGGACTCAACCTTTGTACTGGCACAACTCACCAACAAAGAAATCATAATCGCAGACATAAAAATCGCAATTTTAGTTTTCATTTTTACCCTCACTAATTTTTTATCCAGGCTATCTCTAAAAAATTATTTTCAATGCTTTTTTAAAGATATCTGCGCGCTTTTATTCGTTGATATAGTGCGAATAAAAGCGACTCGTTTTTTCGCTGTTTCTAAAAATTGGAATTTTTAGAGGCTTTCATAACAAAAACATTATAAGTGGACATTTTAAAATTGAAAATAAATATTTTGCATAATGCTTCTCTGTGCAATCTGTACCTTGATTTTCCTTTAGTTTTATATGTAAGCAATCGAAAATCTAAAATCTGAGGCGTCGCACGTGTGTTATCCGACTTATTAAAATTGATTCAATCTGTTTTTCTGGCTCAAACTGAAACCTGATTATTGCCTCTCCAATCTGCTTTGAAATCATCAGACATTTTCCTGTGACAGTAAAAAATCCTTTGCCGTCCGGTTTTGGCAACTGCAATTCCAACATATCATTATTTTCAATAGCCGTTTCAATCAGATGAATTTTTCCGTTGTAATCCATGCCATCCGCTTCTAGAATTTCCGTGCGGATAAATGCCGTTTGCAGTTGATTTTCAGTTAAAATCAGGCGTGCTGCAATTCTGTGTGCAAGACTTTCCTTTTTGTTTTGAGAAAAATCCAGCGTTTCAAGTTTTTTCATAAGAGAATTCAAAAATATTTCCTGATTTTGTTCAGAATTTTCAAAGACTTCATTTTGATTTTTATTTTGTTCATTCAGAAATGAAAGTTTTTGAGCCTTTCTTAAAAGCGGAAATGTAAAATTTTCACTCTGATTTTGAGAATTTTTTACCGTGCCCATAAAGTCAAGCGAACTTTCTTTAATAAAAACATCAGGATTTGCATTTACCGGCAGATTTAAAAGATAAATTCCATCCGCAAGTTTTTCTTTTATGTATTTTTTTATTTTTGGAGAATTTTCAACAAGATTTATATTTTTAGAATTAATTTTTAAAACGTAACCGCAATAAAGAATTGCTGAAGAATAAGAATTGTACCAGTCAATAATATTTTCTTTCAGATTTTGCGGAAGTGAATAATAAGCATATTTTTCAAGTTCAGTAAAAATTTTTTCGGGAGTCCAGTCATTATCAAAACTAAAAGAAAGCGAGGTACGATTCATTTCAAATTCCGTGACGACACCCCATTTTTTTACATTCATAAACGAAGTTAATGGCAGAAGTTTTTTTAAAGAAAGACCGGGCATAAGCGTTATTCCAAAAGTTGATTCAATATTCAGAACTTTTGGATTTTCGGAAGTTTTTTCTGTTGGAGTGGCAGAATTTTCCTCAAATATACTGCCTTTTACATAAATATTTTCATCTTTTTCATTTTTTCCGGCAAATTGCAAAAGACCCATTTCAATTGCGCTATCAATCATTCTGTCTAGAAGATTTGCATTTTGGATTTCTTCATTTTCAGAAGTTTTTGTCATCTGAATCATTCTGCTAAACCGACTTTGCACCGCAATTGCAGAACCGTCCTCTGTGTAAGTTCCGGTCAAAAACGCAAGATGCAAAATGGAAGAACGCGAATATCCCTTTGGAGAAATTGAAGAAAAACAATCAATTAAAATCTGAGCTTCTTTTTTAAGACCGTCACGACTAAATCTTGAAACAGATGCGGCACATAAAAATGCGTACTGTTGAATTTCTGGCAAATCTGCAAATTTTTCCAGGCGGGAATTTTCAACTTTCAGTTTTTTTTCATCTTCAATCACGAGCGAAAGATTTATAAAGGCCGTAATCAAATATTGAAGGCTCTTTTCTTTTCCCGGAAAAATTTCTAAAAGTTTTTTGATTTCATTTTTTTTAAAAACTCCGTCAGATTTGCATGAACAACCTTGAATTTTTAAATAGGAAATAAAAGCTGCAAGAAAATTCGGCGTAACGTAAAAAACATCATCAACAGAAGTTTTTATAATTTCTTCTTCAGGCAAAATTCTGTCCAAAGTCAAAAGTGGCAAAAGTTCATCTTTTAAAAGCGGATTTATATAAAAATATTTATTTGAATTTTCAGAATTTTTATCAAAATTTGAATTTCTGGAAGTATAAATCAAAAGGCGGTCAGTAAGATTGCAAAGCGAAGAATAAATTTCAGAAAAACTGTAAGTCCCGCTAAAAAATTCACAGATATTTTTTTGACTTGCCCGCGAAATATAATTAATTGCGGTAAGAATGCAAAGATCCTTTTTATTCAGAAGAGAAATAATTGACTTTGTATTTTCCGGTTTTCTGATAAAAGAAGCAAGTTGAGCCGTCAGTTTCTGCTTATTATAAGGAGTTTTTACTTCGCCTAGATAAAGTCTGATTGTGTTAAAAAACAGATTTTCATCTTGAGATGCAAAACTTTCTGCCCATTGTTCAATCGCATTAGAGTTCACTGCTTTCTCCATAACGAATTATTTTGTACTGATAGCCCTGTTCGGCAAGAAATTTCTGACGGTTTGAACCAAATTCTTCTTCAACGGTATTTCTTGTAATCAAAGTGTAAAAACGTGAAGTTCTTTCTTTTGGACGCAAAATTCTTCCAAGCCGCTGAGCTTCTTCCTGACGGCTTCCAAAAGTTCCACTAACCTGAATTGCAAGACTTGCATCCGGCAAATCAATGGCAAAATTTGCAACTTTGGAAACAACCAGCACGCGAATTTTACCGGAACGGAAATCGTCATAGATTTTGTCGCGCTGCACGGTTGGCACTTTTCCGGTAATAATCGGGACGTTCAGCATTTTTGCAATTTCGTTCAACTGTTCAAGATATTGGCCTATAACTAGAATCTTGTCTTCCGGATATTTTTTTACAATGTCCCGTACAACCGCCAGTTTTTCGGGATTTTGACTTGCAAGTTTGTGTTTTTCGCGGGCACCGGCAACTGCATACTTAATTTCCAGATATGACGGCAAATCAAGGCGTACTTCTATACATTCCGCACTGGCAATCCAACGCTCCCTTTCAAGTTCTTTCCATGGAACATCATAACGTTTTGGTCCTACAAGACTAAAAACATAACATTCGCAGCCATCTTCACGCACAAGAGTTGCCGTAAGACCAACGCGCCGCACCGCCTGCAATTCCGCCACAACTCTAAAAACCGGTGCCGGCAGCATATGAACTTCATCGTAAATAATCAAACCCCACTGCCGTTCATGAAAAACCGAAAAATGAGGATACGGCCCGTCTTTTTGAGGTCTCCAGGTCAAAACCTGATAAGTTGCAACCGTAACCGGCTTAATTTCCTTAGATTCTCCAGAATATTCTGCAATTTGCTCCGGCGTCAAATCTGTTTTATCAAGCAATTCATCAATCCACTGATGCACCGCCGAAATATTCGTGGTAATAATCAAAGTAGAAGTTTTCAGTAAATCCATGATTGTCATTCCAACAATCGTTTTGCCGGCCCCACACGGAAGTACAATCGTACCAAAACCAGTACCCGGTCCCTTGTCGCTGACCAGTGCCGCAGCCGCCGCTTTCTGATAATCTCTTATAACAAACGGCTTACCGCTAAGAGTTTGCTTCCGAAGATTTACATTCAACAGCTCTCCATCAGAAAGATTTACTTCATCCTTTACAGGCCAGCTGTTCTGAATCAAAAGTTGCTTAATTGTTCCCCTGTCCGTAAGCTGAAGTATAAAACTGTATTTTTTTTCATCTTCCGTCAAATTCTTTATATCAGGCGAAAGTTCCGTGTTAATTTCTGTAATTTCTTGATTTCCGGCAACTGTGGCACCAGCGTTTGTACATTTAAAATTCCCGACTTCACAAACTGTCAGGTATTTTTTTATCGGCTGATAAGAAGAAATTTCCTTAAAAACCGGAAAAGAAGACGTCACTAGATAAAGATATTTTTCCGTAATAATGTCAGTGCCATTTTGAATTTTTACTTCTGGGCCGGGAATCAGTCTCAGTTTTCCAAAACGACTGGAAGTTTCCCTTATCCACACGCCAATCGACTGCGGAATATCATAACGGGCATATTTTAAAAGAACGTTAACGGCATCATCAGCAGAAAATCCGGCACTTGCAGCATTCCATAAAGAAAGTGGAGTTAATTTATAAGTGTGCAAATGCTCCGGCGAACTCACAAGTTCAGCAAAAGGAATCAGTGCATTACGACATTCTTCTGCCAACGGAGCATGAACATCTAGAAGAAGAGAACGATCACTTTGTACAATCAGCGGATTTTCTAAATTCATAGCAACCGATAATTATACTGGAATTTCCGCCCCTCGACCATAACAGCGCAAGTTTTTTTACGGGAGTATGACTTCATAAAAATAAGATATTGGGGACCTCTAAAAAATTGCAATTTTTAGAGGTGACTCTGCCCATATTGCTAAAAAAATTTTCCAAGTTTTTGCAATTTCAATCTTTACTTACAATTGCTTACGTGGCAAAGCAAAAATTATTTTTCTTCAGAATTTTCACTATTTTCTGTTTTTTTAATATTTTCAGTTTTATCGCCAGACTCAAGACTCAAGTCCCCGTCTTTTATCCACCCGATTTTTCTAAAAATCAAACCAAAAGCCCATGTCAAAACGGCCGGAAGTACAAAACTAATCAAAATAAGTCCAATCCACTGCCATGCCCCCGGAGTAATTGCGGTCGCTCCGTTTTCAATGGCTTTTTCGCTAGGTTCAAACCAGCCGGTAATTACTCCAATTTGACCTACTAAACCGCAAGTTCCCATTCCAGAACTTACTGCGGCACCGTTCATTTCCAGTTTAAAAAGACAGGTTGCAAGCGGGCCGGTAATCAAAGAAGTCAGTGTTGGCGGAATCCAAACCTTAGGATTTTTAATAATATTCGGCATTTGCAGCATACTTGTGCCAAGCCCCTGAGAAAGAAGTCCGCCCCATTTGTTTTCTTTAAAACTCAAAACTGCAAAACCGACCATCTGAGCACAGCAACCGGCAACCGCAGCACCGCCGGCAAGTCCTGTAAGTCCAAACGCTGCACAAATCGCCGCCGAACTGATAGGTAAAGTCAATGCAATTCCCACAACTGCAGAAATCAACATTCCCATCAAGAAAGGTTTAAGTTGTGTCGCCCAAATAAGAAATTTTCCGGTTGCATTCGCCGCAATTCCAATATATTTTGCAGTCAAAACCGTCAAAAGTGCCCCCGCAAGAATGGTCACAGCCGGAGTCACAATAATATCAACCTTAGTTTTTTTGCTTACAAGACGACCAAGTTCACCGGCAATTACGGTAATAATCAAAACTGCAAGCGGGCCGCCAGCTCCGCCGCAAACATTAGCCGCTGCACCAATTGCTACCATACTGAACAAAACAAGAGCCGGCTCTTTCATTGCAAAACCAATTCCAATTGCCATTGCAGCACCAACAACGTGCGATTCTGTTGCAAAATTTCCGGCATTAACCAAAAATTGAAACACGATATTAGAATTCAGCCTTAAAAGCTGCTGTCCTAAAGTTTTAATAATAGTACCAATCAACAGAGACGCAAAAAGCCCCTGAGCCATTCCACTCATAGCATCAATCAAATAACGCTTTGCATACTTATTCATAATGCACCTCGAAAAAAAAAAGATAAAACGGCATAAACACATCAGTCCCTGCAAAAAAAATTGCATGGATACAATTTTTCCGCAATTTTTTAGAGAAAATACGTCAAAACAAGGCTTTAGACCTTGCTGCCGTTTCTGAAGTTCTGCGACTTCAGCTCAAAATGTTTTGGGTAAATTACTTGTTGATGTGTATTACGCGGTGCACCTTAGCGTCGCCCGTAAATCAGGACTCTGTGGACTCTGACAATTTGTTCATCACAATCGTAAAATCTAAAATCAGATTACAGAATTTTAGGATTTTTATCAAACATTATGCAGGGTGCCTCTAAAATTGCAATTTTTAGAGGTTCACTGTAATTATTTCTGGCGGACAAGGAACTGCAAGCGGTCTTTCATAAAAGATTTGGACTCAAAAAATTTACAAAGATTTAACATTTTCTTCATATTCAAAACTAAAATAAACATTCAGACTATACTTGACGGAGTTTTTATGTTTGGTAATATCATTTTACAGATTGTCGGATTCGTAGGCGCGCTTTGTCTGCTTTTATACGGAATGAATATGCTTTCTGACGGTATTCAGAAAGGTGCAGGCAGCGGACTTCAAAAAATTCTTGGAAAAATCACCGGAAATCGTTTTAAGGCTGTGCTCACGGGACTTGGAATTACAGCAATCATTCAGTCTTCGGGCGCAACAACAGTTATGGTCGTCAGTTTTGTAAATGCCGAAATTATGACTCTGGAACAGGCAATCGGCGTTATTTTCGGTGCAAATATTGGAACTACCGCAACAGCCTGGATTGTTTCGCTTTTTGGATTTAATTTTTCCATTTCTGCACTTTCAATTCCAATTTTTGGTTTTGGTTTTATCATCAAAAAATTCAGAAAATTAAGAATTCACGATTTTGCAGACTGTTTTATGGGCTTTGCAATTCTTTTTATGGGTCTGGATCTTTTAAAAGAAGCTTTGAGCCTTGGAAATGCCACGACTCAGATTTTTACTGCAATTTCCTCCTGGGGAATCGGCGGTATTCTTCTGGGAGTTCTGATTGGGGCAGTTATTACTGCAATGATTCATTCGTCTTCTGCAATGACGGCTATTGTTCTTACAATGGCGGCAAACGGTACTTTAAGCTGGGAACTGAGTGCAGCAATTGTACTTGGAAGCAACATTGGTTCTACAATTGATGCGGTTATGTCATCTTTTGGAGCAAGTACAAACGCAAAGCGCACGGCATTAGTTCACGTTAGTTTTAACGTCGTCGGTACAATTCTTGCACTTTTGATGTTCAAACCTTTCCTTTCTTTGATTGATCTGATTGTTCCAGGAACTCCTGTTTCAAATATTACGACACATATTTCAATGTTACATACAGTTTTTAATCTCTGTGCAACTTTAATCTTCCTTCCTTTTGTAAATCAAATTGCCGAACTAACTAGAAAAATCATCAAAGATACAGAAAAAGAAAAAAACGGACACTACACTTTGCCGGCAATTCTTCCAAATTCTCATGTTTCTGCGGATGTTTATTCTTTCCAGATTCAAAAAGAAGTTTCAAGAATGGCTGCAAAAACTATGGAAATGCTTGATTCCGTGTGCAATGGTTTTATGAATCCTAAAGAAATTGAAAAAGAAACGGATAACGTAAATTATCTTGAAAATTACATTGATGAAATGGACGTTGCGCTTACTCATTTTGTACTGCACTGTTCAAGACTGCCAACCGCAAACTCAAAAGACCGCGAGCATTTTAGTCGCCTGTCAAGTATCATTGATAATCTTGAAAATCTGAGTGACGAATGTTGTTCTTTGATGCACACAATGAAAAAATACATTCTTGGAAATAAGAATTCCGAAAACCGCATAAAAGAAATTGCTGACTACCTTGAATCTATGAGAATCTTCTTTGAACAGGTAATTACGTTCTTTACTCTGGGAATTTCTGATGAACAAAGAATTCAGGGTAAAATTCTTGAAGAAGAAATTGACGCAAAAAAGAAAGAATTGAAAAAATCTTCACGAAAACGCCTGGAAAACGGCAGTGATGTAAAATCTGAACTGCAATATATTGATATGGTCAAGAAAATTGAACGTGCAGCCGACTGTGTTTATGCAATAATCCAATATGAATAATTTTTAGAACACTTCATAAAAGGGCGGTCCGGCAATTTCCATTTCGCTTTGCTCATTCCACTTGCCGTCGCTATGTTCCGCCCTTCGCTAACGCTCATCGTCCTCACTTCGCTACGCTCCGTTGCGGTCGACTAAAGGGGCTTCACAGCGCTACCGCAAACTGTGCAACGCAGTTCCCTTTATTTTACTTTCCATTCCGCAATATTTTTTTCTCTGGAATCAAAATTCACGCCGATTTTAAAAATTTTTCGTTTGTCACTTGCAAATG
>CAVJCY010000012.1:0-51588 GCA_963648145.1 bacterium
AGAAATTAAAGTGTTCAGCATAATTTTTTCGTATTTGGAAGTTGTATTTTGATGTTCTGTTTGCAGACTTTCAAAAATTTCTGTCCATTTTTGCTTAAAATCAAATTCTCCCAATTCTTCTGCGTGAGTACGGGCGTCTTTTGAATATTTCTGACAAATTTCTTCATTTTTCAGAAGTTCAATAATTGCTTTGGCGGCTGCATTTGTATCTTTTTGGGGAACCTGAATAATTCCTCTCTCACCTTCACATAATGTCAAATAAGGAAGTTCATACATTACAGTTGGCAAGGCTGCCGTTTTAGCATCCAATAAAGATAAAGAATAACCTTCATAAGAAGAAGTCATTAAATAAATTTTTGCTTTTTGATAAAAAGGTTTTACATCTTTATGGAATCCTAAAAGGGTTATATTTTTTTCAAGATGATTGTGCTTAATTTCTTTTTTGAA
This sequence comes from bacterium, assembly GCA_963648145.1. Taxonomy (GTDB): domain Bacteria; phylum Spirochaetota; class Spirochaetia; order Treponematales; family Treponemataceae; genus Treponema_D. The sequence continues at coordinate 448 of CAVJCY010000012.1, forward strand.
TTTTTTTTCAAAAGATTTTTTGATTCCAGAGCCAAGTACGTGCAGAACCGCATCCGGAACTTCTTTTAACACTTCTTTCATGATTGGAATTGTATCAAGAGGATTTTTTTCAGTTGCAAATCTTCCGCACCACAAAATGATATGATTTTCTGAGGATTTTTGTTCAACCGCCCATTTTTTAGGATTTTCAAAAAAAGGATTAGTTGTAACGTGGACATTGGAGTTATAAAAATCCCAGAAACATTTATCAGTTTTACTTAAAGTTACAATTGCATCTGAAAATTTATAGGCATCAATAAAATTTTTAAAATCAGGCCAAATATCCACCAGTTGAATTGCAAAAATTGTGTGGCAATATGCAATAAATGCCGCACCGCTTGCTTTTATTACAATTTCATCCCAAAGCATTACATCCGCCATATAGGCATGGTAAACAACGGCATCGACTTTATATTTTTCAATTAAGTTTTGAATGGAAACAGCTCTTTCAATATAATTTTTGTCAGTAACATTGATATAATTTGGAATAACAACTCTTTCTACATTTGGAGGAAGTTCATATTCTTCGGGGGTGGGCAAATCATCGGTAAAAACGACAACATTGTAGCCCATTTCTATCCAAAGACGACATAACAGAACTAAAACTCTTTCAATACCGCCGTTGTATATTGAATGATAATAAGTCGCAATTGTTTTGACTTTTCTTTTATCAAAAACAAGAGATTTTTCATTTTTCAGTAATTCTGCAATTTGGTGACGTTCAAAAAAAAAATTATTTGCAAGTTCACCGATTACTTCCGCATTTAATTTTGATACCATTCTGTAATTATAGCGTATATACAAAGAATATGCACGAAAAAAATTCTTTTCACTTTTCCCAAAAACGTTTTCCGAAAAATTTCTAAAACAACGCCAGAAGAATAACTGCTATAACGGCGGCAATCAAAGAATAATAAATAATCATTCCAATATGTCGCGGACGGCTTTTATAGCAGATAAACGGAATTCGCATTTCATTTTTTGTAATGCCGGCGAGGTGCGATTTAAACTGTGCCTGATTTTTATTCCACAAAAGAGTTTTTTCTCCGGTAGCAACGGCCACAAAATCACCGATTCCGGTTAAATTTTCGTTTGGCTTGCCAGGACCAAATAATTCTATGTCCAGGGCTTCCTGTTTTGTAAGCAGAATATAATCTTGACTGAAATTTTGTTTAAATTTATGCGGAAAAACCTGCATAAATTCTGATTTTACAAAAAAACTGAGTGCACGAGATTCTACAGAAGGTTGTCTCAAAAGCATATTTGCAAGTTCGGGATAATTTTCCTGCAAAAAATCATTTCTGATGTCTGTGTGACCGTGGTCAGCGGTAATAAAAAACAGCGTGTTCGGCGTTTCTTCGCAAAGATATGTGATTTTTTCGTTTAATTCGCGCACCAGTTTTTCAATATCATTTGATTTTGAGCCTTTTTGATGAAGTTCCGTGTCCAGCTCTTTCCAATAAGCATAAGTAAAAGTTTTCTGGTCAATTTTGCAGGTTTTTCTGATATTTTCGACCCATTTATACAAATCTGTCTTGGCATTTTCGCCAAAGGGTAAAACAGAAAAAGCTTTTGCCGTACCCGTTTTATTTATTTTTTCGATAATGCTTTCATATGGAAGATATTTTTCTGCAACATTATAAGGCGTCGCCTGCTCAGAACTAGCCTGAATTGTATTTTTAGAACACGTAACAGTTTTATTTTCTTGTCCAAAATAAACATCCCAACCAATTAAGCCGTGCTCAAGTGGCGATTTTCCGCTCAAAAAAGAACTTGTACTGGTCGTAGTCGTCGATGGAAAAACAGAAGAATAATCTGTGAGTAAATGTCGCCTCAAAAAATCCTTAAAATGTAGATTTTGCTCCAAAATATTCACTCCAAGTCCGCCCAAGATTATCACAACGACGTGTTTGTACTTTCTAGAAAGCATTTCGTCTGCCGGCGGGAACGTTTCGTGTTCAGGTTTTACTCCAAAATACTGAAGAATTGAAGCCGAAAGTCCTAGAATACTGTTTTTATAATCCGGAAAACAAACATCTTCATTTTCTTTTTGCAGTGCTTCAATTTTTTTCAAATCCATTTTTTCTCCTGCCGCGTTTTTTAAAACATTTCACGCAAAAATCCGCATTTTGCCGTTAATTATAACATGAAATTTCCGCCCAATAGTCGATATTACAAAAGATTTTTTTTCGTCCTTATGCTTCAGTTTTTTCCGGAATTTTTGAATAAATGCAGGCAAAATAAATCATTTCTGCAATTGCTGTAAGACAAAATGAAAAAATATAAAGCAAAAACAGCGACGGAATTGTCTTAAAATGCGCAAAAATCGTGTAAACCCAGACAATTCTGAACACGCAGGAACCAATCAAAACCATAATCGACGGTCCAAAAGTTTTTCCAAGCCCACGGCTTGCCGCAATCGTGTTGTCCATAAAAGACGCAAACGGGAAAGTAAAAAACATAATGTTCAGTCTCAAAAGGCCAGCCGCAATAACCGCCGGGTCACTTGTAAAAATAGAAAGCCACTGAGTTCCAAAAAGCTTAAAACTGATGCTCATAATCCAACCGTAAACAAAAGCATACCCGTTGGCAATAATCATAGTATGCAAAATCCTTTTCTTTTTTCCGGCTCCGTAATTTTGCCCGATAAACGTCGCACAAGCAGTATAAAAGGCGTTCATAACATCATAAACAATCAAATCAAGATTAGAACAAGCAGCAATTCCAGAAACCATAACCGCATCAAAACTGTTAATTCCCGTCTGGATAAAAATATTTGCGGTGGCAAAAATCACGTTTTGAAAACCTGCTGGCACGCCAATTTTTAAAATCCGCTGAACCTTGTCTTTTTTTATGGAAATTCTTTTAAAATTGAATTTTATGTCGCCCAAACCTTTGTAAAGAGCAATCATAACAAGAATTGCCGATGTATATTGACTGATAATGCTAGCAATAGCAACTCCGCTGCAGTTCAATTTGCAGACAATCACAAAAAACAGATTCAGACAAATGTTAATTACCCCGGCCGCGCTCAAAAAATAAAGTGGGCGTTTTGTATCTCCGGCCGCGCTCAAAACAGCATTGCCATAATTGTAAATTGCAACCGCCGGCATTCCCAGAATATAAATCCTAAAATAAGTGATGGCACCGTCCAAAAGTTCAGGCTTTGTCTTCATCAAAACAAGAACAGGGCGCGAAAAAATCAATCCGACAAAAGTAAGTGCAACGCCAAAAATCAAAGAAATAATAAATGCCGTGTGCACCGCCTCATCAATGTCCTTTTTAGATTTTGCCCCGATATAATAAGCGACAATAACGTTAATTCCACCACCAAGCCCCATCAAAAGACCGGTAAACATGAAAATTAGCTGACTTGTAGAACCAATCGAACCTAAAGGTTCCGTCCCCGCAAAATGTCCGGCAACTGCAATGTCCGAAATATTAAAAAGCACTTGCAGAAGATTTGTAAAAATCAGCGGAATACTAAAAAAGAAAATCCCCTTAAACAGCGAACAATTCGTAAAATCCTTAACTTCAGTTCTTGCCATAAATTCACCCGATTGAAAAGGATTTTAGCACTCACTCAATTTTTGGACTACTATTTTCTTTAAGGTCATCTCTAAAAATTGATGTCTCGCAATTTTTTTTAAACTTTGGTATCAATCATCGAATCGCCCTGGCGGTGCTTCTTTTCAGGTGTTCTCTCCCCAAAAATTCCCTCTAAGTTGAATAAATGAAGATTTTGAAATATTATCTATATCAATAAGTGGTGCGGGCTTATTCCTGCACAATGGAGAAATAATATGGCTAACGTAAGTTACAAAGAACTTGGTCTTGTAAACACAAAAGAAATGTTTGCAAAGGCTATTAAAGGCGGATATGCAGTTCCTGCATATAACTTTAATAACATGGAACAGATGCAGGCTATTGTTCAGGCTGCAGTTGACACAAAATCACCGGTAATCCTTCAGGTTTCAAAAGGTGCACGTGCTTATGCAAATGGTACTCTTCTTCGCTATATGGCTCAGGGAGCTGTTGAATATGCAAAAGAACTTGCTGCAAAAAAAGCAGAAAAAGATCCTTCTTACAAAAACTTCAAGCCACAGATTGTTCTTCACCTTGATCACGGTCCATCTTTTGAAGTTGCAAAAGACTGTATTGATAACGGATTCTCTTCAGTTATGATTGACGGTTCTGCACTTCCTTATGATGAAAACGTTGCTCTTACAAAGAAAGTTTGTGACTATGCTCATTCTCAGAAAGATTATGTTACTGTAGAAGCTGAACTTGGTGTTCTTGGCGGTGTAGAAGATGATGTTTCTGCTGAAAGTTCAAAATATACAAAACCAGAAGAAGTAATTGATTTTACATCAAAAACTGGCTGTGATTCTCTTGCAATTTCAATTGGAACTTCACACGGTCGATGTAAATTTACTCCAGAACAGTGTACTCGTTCTGCTGACGGAGTTCTTACACCTCCACCATTAGCTTTTGACGTTCTTCACGCTATTGAAGAGAAACTTCCAGGATTCCCAATCGTACTTCATGGTTCTTCTTCAGTTCCAATGGAATATGTTCGCGAAATTGAAAAATATGGCGGAAAAATCCCTGACTCAGTTGGTATTCCAGAATCTCAGCTCCGCGAAGCTGCAAAATCAGCTGTTTGCAAAATCAACATTGACTCTGATGGTCGTCTTGCAATGACTGCTGCTGTTCGTCGTGTTCTTGCTGAACAGCCTGATGTATTTGACCCACGTCTTTACCTTGGTCCTGCACGTGATGAACTTGTAAAAATGTATTCTAGAAAGAATATTGAAGTTTTAGGTTCTGCAGGTCATCTTGATGACTAGAATTTAGTTTTCTAACAAATACGACAGCCTTCCCCGTTTTGGAGAAGGCTGATTTTTTTTATGACGTGTACAAGTCTTTTTATTTTTGGCTTGGTGCGTGAGGGATTGTAGCAACCGAGAAGGCAGTTTCAACTGCCGAAACGGAAGCCCGGAAACGCACTATTTGTGCGTTGAGGACTTTGTAGCGATAGCGAAATTGCGGAAAGCCCGGCCGGCACAAAGTGCCGTGCACGCCCAAATAAAGGCATCACTAAAAATTGCAATTTTTAAGGTTACTATAAATAAAAATCAGTTTATTGTTTAAAAAATTTTTGTTTACAAATTTTAAAATTACATACGCAAGTGGAACAAAAATGTAAATTGCGGAAATTATGCACACAAGCACAAAATTTATTCCGACAAGATACAAACTTTCCAAAAACGACGGTAACACAAGGTACAAAATAAAAATCGCACAGGAAATTGCAAAGGCAAATATTTTTCTATTTTTTATAAAATTAAAGCCTGTTTTAAGACAAAGAGACTGCATCACAATCATTGCAAGAATCATCAGCGGTTTTACAAAAAGCTGATACGCTGGAACGGTTGGTTCGGCAGGTGCAATAACCACGAACGGCATATAAATCATAAAAAAAGTAATCATAAGCGGAAAGTACGATTTTATTTTAAATTCAATAGAATCTCTGCTTATGGCAATAAAAATTCCGTAAAGAAGCACAACCGGCAAAAAGGTCTGCCTTATGAAATAAAATAAAAAATTATCCGCAACCGAATAGGGAACGATTCTGTGCGCATAAGTAAAAATCACTTTTATAAGGCAGACAACTACTGCTGCAAAAAATCCGACAATAGAAACCGGTACAATCTTTTTATCTTTGCTAAAAAAGCAATATGCAATAAAACTTAGGGGCAGTAAAATCATAAGAAAAAAATACATATAAAAAATCTACACTTTATTTATTTTTCTTGCAAGGTAAATAAACGGAGTGTCAAGAAGACTTGTAAATACGTAAATCAAGTAGCAGGAAGCGGTAACCTGGAGAAGCGTGAACCAGTCATAAATTCCGATAAAAGCACCAAAATTAAAAATCACGATATTTACAAATTGACTTATAAGTGTTGCACAGTTATTTCTGAGCCATAAGAATTTTTTGCGACTACCGGAATGTTTTTCTGTAAAATTCCAAATCCAGTGATAAAGATTTACATCAAGAATTTCCGAAATTGCATAGGCAACTAAAGACGCTAAAAGCATTCGCGGAGTATTTGCAAAAAGTCCTTTTACAAACGGCATTGCCCAGTCGTTTTCCGACGGAATATAGCCTTGCCATAAAAAACTGAAAAACATAAAAGCAACGGTAGAAAGAATTCCCACGATTGCACCGTTCCGGGATTCTTTTTTTCCATACAATTCACTCAAAATATCTGTGGCAAGGAATGTCGCCGCAAAAAGAGTATTTCCTAAAGTCTGTTCAAGACCAAAGGCACGGACAAGAATTGTGACTTCTACGTCGGCAAGAATTGTACAGATTGCAATCCAGGCATAAACACCCGTTTTGCCTAAGAATTTCTGAACTAAAATAAGGGAACTGAACGCTACAAGCAGCGAAACGATGAGTCGAACCTCGTTTGGCATAAAAACCTCGTTTGACAGAGAAATCTGTCGTTTTGTTAGAATTGACCTGGTATTTTTTTAACGACTGGAAGGACTACGAACAGTCGGATTATCAGACACGATTATCTGAAAATCAAAATTTCTAGAACGAACAGTGAATATTTCACCACGCCCCACCGACAATACAAGGCATAATAAAATGCCCCGCACCGCCATTTTTTGCTAGAGACCGTCAAAAAATCAGACAGTCCCTATTTTTTTTACTTTGCCTTAATGCGCATAATTTTTGCAGAACCTTCCACTGTGATTTTTTCACCCGGAGCAACTGCATAAATTTCTTCTGCTGCAAGCGGTTTTCCGATTTTGTCTTCACTTGTACGGATTACTGCTTTATTGCAGGAAATGACATAAATAAGCTGATAGTCCGCAGTCTTAGATTTGTCACCAGAACAAAGCATGCTCCAGCCACCTTTTACATCAACTGTCTGCAAATCAAAATATTTACATTCAAATTCACCAGGGAACGGCGCAACAGGAATCATTTCTTCACGTTTTATAACGGCAAGACCTTTTTCAATGTGAACTTCACGTCCACGCCCCCAATCATAAAGACGATAAGTTAAATCACAGGACTGCTGAACTTCCATAAGTCGCAAACCTGCTCCGATTGCATGAACGGTTCCGGCTGGAATAAAAACAAAGTCGCCGGGTTTTACAGAAACAAATTCAAGATAATCTTCCAGTTTGTTTTCTTTTATTGCCTCGGCTAGAACTTCGTTTGAAAAACCTTCTTTTATTCCATAAACCAGTTTTGCGTCCGGCAGGGCATCTAGAACATACCAGCATTCAGTTTTTCCGCGATTTCCTATTCCTTCAAGTTTTACGGCCCAATCATCATCAGGATGCACTTGAATAGAAAGAGTATCATCAGCCTGAATAACTTTTACCAGCAGAGGATAGTCCCCACCGACAAAATTCTGAAATTCCTTCTGACATCCGTTTGGATGAGTAGAAGCAATCCACAATTCATAACCCCAGATTTTATCTGATTTTATAGCACTAAGTTTAAGCATTTATTTTTCCCAAAGTTTTAGAGGATAATAACCGGAATCAATTTTTTTTGCAATTTCATCTTTTACAATCTGACGGTCTTCCGGATAAGTCATTCCAAACCAGTTTTCTTCAGAAGTAAAGAATTTAATAATTCCGTGTTTTGCAGCAATAATATCACTAGCCGCAACCGGCAAAAGTGCTTCTGCCTTAGGACTTTTTTCGTTAGCCTTGATAAAATTTTCCCAGTAAATATGGAAATCTTCAAAAGCCTTTGTGCTGAATCCAAAAAGATTCATACTAACCCATTCTTTTCCTGTAAGGATTTTCTTTTCGCCGTCCGGCAGTTCACTTACAATTTTTTCGTCACTGCCCTGGCCGTCATAGTAAATTTTCAGATTTTCTACGATAGATTCCAGTTTATCGTCTTTTACAGTACAAACGCCACGACTTACAGAACCACTGCGGCTCATAGTGTTTCCAAGTACATAACCAACCATAGCGTGTTCCGGACTGTCTGTCGGAATTGCCGAAAGATATTTTCCAAGAACTTCAAAAGCCTGACGACCATAATAATCATCAGAATTTATAACTGCAAACGGAGTTTTTACGGCTTTTTCTGCACACAAAACAGCATGAGTTGTTCCCCACGGCTTTGTGCGGTCTTTGCTTGCGGCAATCTGAGCATCTGTTAAAAGACTTTCGTGCTGCTGAAAAACATACTCTGCATCAAAATTAGCGGCAACCCGGTCAAAAAGGCGCGAACGGAAATCTGCTTCAATATCTTTTCTGATAATAAACACAACTTTCCCAAATCCGCTTTTTTTAGCATCAAAAGTTGCAAAATCAAGAAGGCACTCGCCATTCTTTCCAACGCTGTCAATCTGTTTAACACCACCATAACGACTGCCCATTCCTGCAGCCAAAACTAAAAGTGTAGGTTTCATTTTTTCTGTCTCCTGACAAAAGGTATTTTTTTAATCGGAAAACTTCTCCCTGTTTAAAAACTAATTTCCGGTTTGTTTTTTATTCTTCAATAATTGTTTCAAGGGCAAGAATCATCATATCCTTAAAAGTTTTTTGCCTTTCTTCCGCAGTTGTAACTTCGCCGGTAACAATGTGGTCACTAACAGTACAAATTGCAAGTGCCTTGCGCCCAAATTCCGCTGCCAGAGTATAAAGTTCAGCGGCCTCCATTTCTATTCCCAAAGCCCCGTACTTTGCCCAAAGTTTCCAGTTTTCATTTTCATCATAAAAACGATCACTAGAAACAAGCTGCCCCACATGAACGTTCAGCTGCATTTCTTTAGCTTTGTGAAAAGCCTTGTCCAAAAGTTCAAAATCAGGCACAGCAGCATAATGCATCAAACCAAAACGCTGACTTTGCAGTGCAGAATCCGTGCACGCTCCGTTTCCCAAAATTACGTCACGAACGTGAACATTTTTATTAACAGAACCGCAAGTTCCAACTCTTATAGCTTTCTGAACATCATAAAATTCAAAAAGTTCCTGAGCATAAATCGAAAGTGACGGCTGCCCCATTCCCGTTCCCTGCACAGAAACTTTAGTTCCTTTATAAGTTCCTGTAAATCCGTACATTCCCCGAACTTCATTATAACAAACCGGATTTTCAAGAAAATTTTCTGCAATAAACTTAGCCCTCAGAGGATCCCCCGGAAGCAAAACTTTCGGAGCAATTGCCCCTTGAACTGCATTAATATGTGTACTCATATCATTTATTATAGAACACAAAGCAAAAAGGTAAAAGTAAGACAGAAATTTTGCACATTTTTTTTTGGCGTACCCCTCCGCTGCGCTCCGGGTCAGGCTTTCCGCACTTCCGGCATTCGCCTCCAAACCCGGCCTGCAAATAATTTTTTTTACAGAATAAAAATCAACTGTCCGCCGGCCGTGTTCGCGCTTTGCGCGGTGCTACAATCCTTTACGCGCTGGCGCTTTGTTTTAAAATCACCTGCACAGTTGTTCCTTTCTTTTCCTCAGATAAAATTTCAAAACTTGCACCAATTTGATTTGCACGGTACTGCATGGAATTAAATCCCAGTCCGGTTTCTTTATTTTTTATTCCACAGCCGTCATCTTTAATCTGAATAAAAATCTGATTATTTTTTTCAAACAAAATTACATCAACTTTAGACGCTTTTGAATGTTTCATAACATTGTGCAAAGCTTCTTGAATAATTCTGAAAATATTTAATTTTGCCGTAGAATCAGAAATCAGATTGTCTTTGAGCTTCCAGTCGTAATTGCATTTTATTCCGGATTGTTTTTCTACGCTGTTGCACAAATTGCTTATACTGTTTTTTAATCCAAGATTTTCTACTTCAACAGGGAACGAATTGTGTGCATACTGCCTTGTTGCCTGTAAAGTATCAGTTATCAGTTCTGCAAGTTCTTCCATTTCTGATTTTTGCACTAGAACAGTTTTGTTTGAATAACTTCTGCAAAGCATAGAAATTCCCGCAAGCCGCTGGCAAATATCATCATGCAAATCATTGCTAAAGCGATGGCGTTCCATTTCAGAAATTTTTAAAACTTCAGCCTCAACTTTCATTCTCCGTTCATTTGCTTCAACCAACTGGTGAGTTCTTTTTTTAACTTCCTGTTCCAGATATTCTGAACGTTTTTCTTTTTCTTTGCTTTCTTGAATTCTTGCAATTGACTGCGAAATAGTAGTTACCAAAGTCCCCATATAAGACAAAAGAGAATCATCACAATTGTAAAGAACAAATCCAATGCATTCGCGGCCACAAATTAAATATTTTAAAATCAGATTTTTCTTTTTTTCGAGAACTGAATCTTCAAAATCATTAAAAAAATCTTCATAAGCACAAATCGTGGCATTACGGGCGGTATAATATTTTGAATTTTCTCCTTCACTTTTGTGATAGACAAAAAACGGCTTTACTTTCAGTTTAGTTTCAAAATCTTCCGGAAAACAATTTTTTTCAAAAATCAAAATTGCAAAATCAAAAATTTCCAGTTGTTCAAGATTTGACTTTATATAATAGCGCAATAAATCAAAGGAAAGTGCGTTTCCTACATATTGTGCAAAGTGATTTAACATTCTAAGCTGCTGTTCAGTTTTTATAAAATCAGTCTGAATTTTTTCTATCAAAGTCTGTTCATCATTCTGAGATTTTTTTTCTGTAGTGCAACCGCAACTTTGTCTGTAAATAACGCTCGATTCAATATAATTTAGTTTTTTTATTTTTTTGCCTTTTATAAGATTTATTACAGTTTCAACGGCTTTTTTTCCCATTTTTTCAAGAGGCTGCCTTACGGTTGTCAGTGTCGGAAACTGATACAAAAGCTGCGGAACATCATCAAAACCGGTAACGGCACAGATTTTTAACCGAGGATTCATTTTGAAAAATTTATAAACTCCAATTGCCATATTATCGTTGGCACAAATGATTGCATCCGGACTAAAGTCTCTGCAATTTTTATAAAAATCATTCATCATTTCTATTGCCGCTTCTTCTGTAAAAAGTCCGTGCCGAATTTTATAGGAAATTTGCGGTTCCCAGACTTTATAAACTTCCAGAGTCTGTTTAAAAATTTCTTCGCGGCTGATTGCATCCGGATGATTTTGTGGTCCGCCGAGAAAAACAAATTTTTTGTACTTGTGTTCAAGAATCAAATGTTCCATCAGCTGCTTCATAGAAAAATCCGTTTCAGAAATAATTGCCGGCAAACCTTCAATCTTCTGTCCCACAGAAATTACCGGTAGATTATTAAAAAAATCATTTGCATCATCAAAATTCTGAATGTCATAAATATCCGTCATTACGGAAGTTAAATAAATAAGCCCGGAAAGTTTAAAAATATTTCTTTTAAGAACGTCAGATAAAAGCGGAGTTTTTACAAAATTAGAGTTTTCCTGCTGAATACAAAAAATTTCTACTCCCTGCTTTTCTGCTTCTTCCTTAATTCCTTTAAAAATTGAAATCTGATAATCTTCGTCCAAAACGTTTAAAATTAGTCCAATGCGCATAAAATAAAGTATACTCCGTTTTGATTTTTGTGTTAGAATTATTTTATGACATACAACGTAATTATTATTGACGATCATCCTCTCTTTAGCCGTGGATTAGCACAACTTATAGAAACTCAAAAGGACTACAAAGTAATTGGTATGGCAAAAAACCGCCAGGAAGCGTTAACGCTTTTGTCAAATGTTACGCCAAATCTTGCAATTGTTGACCTGAATCTTGGACAGGAAGATGGTCTTGAATTAATAAAAGATATTGTGATTATTCATCCGGAAACAAAAGTCCTGGTTCTTTCTATGCATGATGAACGTTTTTATGCAGAGCGCGCTTTAAAAGCCGGTGCAAAAGGCTACATTATGAAAGAAGAAGCCGAAACTCAAGTGACAAATGCAATTCAAACTGTTATGCACGGAGATATTTATCTTAGTGAAGAAGAAAAAAACAGAATTGCAGAAAATTCGACGGATGGTAACGGTCAAAACAGCAAATTTGACACAATTTCTGAACTTTCTGACCGGCAGTTACAAATTTTTACGCTGATTGGCAAAGGTCTTGGCACTGTAGAAATTGCTTCAAAGTTAAATTTAAGCATAAAGACAATAGATACTCATAAAGAAAACATAAAAGCAAAACTTCACTGTGCTTCTTCCGGGGAATTAAGGCAAATGGCCATTGAATGGACAAACCGCGCAGTCTGATTTTTTAGCGTCAGCGCGTAAAGGATTGTAAGGGGCGCGTAGCGAGATTTTGCATACTGAGCGCCATTGTTCTGGCGCGTAAGTGCAAAAGCCGGAGGCGAATGCCGTAGCCCTGAAAAGCCTGACCCGGAGCGCAAATCCAGCCGGAAACAGAAAAAAAACACAGTGCATAAAAATACACTGTGAATTGCGCGCAGGGATACGCCCAGAAAATTAAATTTTTAGAGATTTCGTGCGTACAAATCCGAAAGAAACGAAAGTTCTTCGGCAGTTTTTTTGCGTAAATCGCCCTTTTTCATTCGCCAGGTCCAGTTAGAACCTGTTGTAGAAGGCATATTCATTCGGCCGGAATTGTCTATCCCAATTAAATCCTGGAATGGAATTACCGCAAAAACAGCCGTGCTTGCAAATGCACAGCGAATCATCGTCTTTCTCAAATCCCCAGATTTTACCATTGCGTGTGCATTTTCTACAGACATTTTTTTTCCTGTAAAATATTGTGCAACAATTACAAGCTGCTCGTCAGAACAATTTAAAAGCCATCCCTGCAAAGTATCATTATCGTGAGTACCGGTATAAACAACGCAATTTTCTGTTTTATATTCGTGCGGCAAAAAGGCATTTGTCATTCCACTCTGCTTAACTTCGTCCGCGCTGAATGCAAACTGCAGAACTTTCATTCCTGGAAAACCAGTTTTATCGCGCAAGGCACGGACTTCGTCAGTAATAATTCCCAAATCTTCGGCAATAATTGGAACATCACCGAGTTTTTTCTTGATTGCATTGAATAAATCAATTCCAGGACCTGGCATCCATTTTCCGTTAATTGCAGTTTTTTCGCCAAAAGGCACAGACCAGTAAGATTCAAAACCACGGAAATGGTCAATTCTAAGAATATCAGTTAATTCAAAAACTCTTTTAATTCTTTTTATCCACCATTCATAGCCGGATTTTTTCATTTCGTCCCAATTGTACAGAGGATTTCCCCAAAGCTGACCGTCCGCACTAAAATAATCCGGTGGAACACCGGCAACACATTCGGGACGCCCTTTTTTGTCCACCTGAAAATATTTTTGATTAGCCCAAACGTCTGCACTGTCCGGCGCAACAAAAATCGGAATATCTCCAATTAAAGAAATTCCATTTTCGTTCGCATAATTTTTTAGTTCATTCCATTGAACATCAAAGAAAAACTGAATTACTTTGTAACGTTCAATTTCTGTCTTGTGCTGTTTTTTCCATTCTGAAATTGCATTTTTATCGCACGCGGCAAGATTTTCCGGCCAGTAAACATTCCACATACTGCTGCCAGCTTTTTCTTCAGATGCTTTTTTATCATAAAAAGACTTAATGCTCATAAAGAGAGCAAAACTTTCAAGCCAGGATTTTTTTTCCTGACAGAAATTTTTGTAAAGTGCCATATCCTCGTCATATGATTTTTCTATAAAGTAGTCGGCACATTTATTTAAGACGGCAGATTTCCACCAAACAACAGCACCAAAATCAACATTTCCGTCTTTCTTTATATATTCGGCAGGCTTTATATCTGATTTTTTCGCCCATCCACATTCTGCAAGTTTATCCAAATCAATCAGCAGAGGATTTCCCGCAAACGTTGAAAATGAGGCGTAAGGTGAATCACCGTAACCGGTTGGGCCAAGTGGCAAAATCTGCCATAGGGACTGTCCGGCGTCAACAAGCCAGTCAACAAATTCATAGGCTGGTTTTCCAATTGTTCCAATTCCATAACTTCCGCTCAAAGATGTAGGATGCAGTAAAACTCCACTTTTTCGTTCAAATAGCATAAAAAATCCTGTAAAATTTTTATTTTTTCCGTAAAACACGAAAATAACGAGCATTATTGGGAACCTCTAAAAATTGCAATTTTTAGAGGTAACTTTAAAAACGCAATGTTTTAATTCGTTGTGTTTTAACGAATTAAAACTCGAAAGTCTTTAAAAAAGCATTGTAAATGATTTTTTAGAGATGCCCTATTTTAACACCACAAGCGTGAATTTTTCAAATTTTCAAAATCACGATTATTTTTTGCAAGTTATTAAAAAAGTGTTATAATTAAAAAATGGTTATATTTTTTGTAAGTCCAAAGATTGAACTATTTGTTCCGCTTGCATCAATGCTTGAAAAAGAAGGTCATAATTGTCTGCTTTTTAGAAACCACGTCCTTTTTTTAAATGAAATTGAATCAGGAAAATCTTGCTGCCATTTGATGTGTCTTGATTATTCTGCCTGGAATCATGAAAATTTTAATATGTTTTCGGAATTAAATGACTATCATCTTTATATTCCGTATTTTTTCTTTAATGATCCAGTTCCTTTTTATCCTTCCCAAAACCTTGATGTTCAGTGGTCTAAATTTATTGAAAATTATTTACTTACTTACGAACCAGAAATTTTTCAGCCGGATATAAAGGAAATTAACAAAGTTCTCAGAATTATTTCCAGTTATATATCTGATCCGGAAATTAAATCTTATCTTTTTTACAAAAATCCACTTTCTTATGATGCTAAAAAAGTGCCTAAAAAACTTTTTTTTGAACGAAAATCAAAAATTCCACAACATGAAGTTGAAACTTTTGCAAAGAGAGTTCATTTACCGGAAAATTTACATTTTTTACTTAAACTTTTTGCAGAAAATACAGAAATGTGCTTTTCGCCAGAAGAAATTACAAAATATTACATTGATAACTGCCGCAGGCTTAATGAAGATTCTCTAAAAGTTCTGATTTCAAAACTCAGAAAATATCTGAATAAAGACAGAAATTTTAATTACGAAATTATAAAATTCAAAAAAGGCTATATACTGACAGAAATTCCACAAAATAATTAAGAAAAAAAAAAGCGGTCGTAAAGTAAAACGACCGCTTTTTTATCTACTGAAGAACTTTTGCTATGCGTTCAAGAACCTTTTTTCTGTCCAATGGCTTAATAATATAACTTTTTGCACCAGTCATAAGAGATTTTTTTACAAGCTCTTCCTTTCCAAGGGCACTTACCATTACAACTTTTGCATTCTTATCAAAAGCCATAATCTGTTCAAGCGCTGTAATACCATCCATTTTTGGCATTGTAATATCCATTGTTACTAAATCAACATTTGGACAAAGTTCCTTATATTTATCAACTCCTTCTTTTCCATCAGCAGCAGTTGCAACAATTTCATAGCCTTCGCTAGTAAGAATCTGTCCTAACTGTTTTGCAACGAACATAGAATCGTCAACAACTAATACTCTGTACGCAGTACCGTCATCTTTTCTTCCTTCAGGTGGACGATCATTGATTGTTGGATAATCCTGTGTAGTTTTCATATTTTATACCTCTTTTTTTATGCACGTTCTCGAATAGAAACGTTTACTTCAATTTTACCACAATCAGAGAGCAATGGAACAATAAGTGCTTCCACACTATCAGTTGTACTTCCCAAAGCTGCAATTTCCATTTTTTGACCAACAAACAAAGCCGGAGGAGTCAAGTCAAACTTAAATCCTAACTCGTGAAGTTTTGTAACAGCCTGAGCTGTAATCAAATTTGCAAGTTCACTGATTGTTGCTTTTGCAAGATCATCAAATTCAGCAAGCTTTTCGCCATTCATGGCAGAAGCAACATTCAAAGCTGTTTCCATTGTCATGTCAAACAAAACCCGACCTTCAACATCTCCTGCAAGACCAACCAAAGCTGCAACTCCCATAACAGGCATTGCTGTAGACTTAAGATACAAATCTCCACGTTTTACTTCTGCGCCTCCAAGAACTTCCTGAAGAACACGAAAAGAAGTTTCAACAAAAGGATTGATATACTCAACTCGCATCTTTTTCTCCTATTTTAATCTTTTTTATAGACTTATTTTTACTGAACATCAAAAAATGCTCAATGATTTTTTTTCAATTAATCCTTTGTGTAAAAAACCAAATCTCCACAAACTTTTTCTGTAAAATTGAAAGAAGAAGGCATTACTTCATTATCTCCAAGAATAACAATCGCATTTCCTTTCATTTTTTCCAGAAAATCAGAAATTACTACATTTTGAGAACTTTCATCCATCAACGAAAGAATATCGCGGGCAAAAACAATATCAACCATTGGCAAAGCATTTGTATTTTTGCAATCATGATATTCAAACATTATGCAATCTTTAATTTCCTGGCTAAAAGTATAGTCCCCATTAGCCTTTTTTGTCAAATAAGGGGCATACCAGCTTTCAGAATATTTGGAAGGCACTGTAAGCAATCCCGCGTTAGAAACAGAAAGTAAATCAACATCCTGGGCATAAATTCTAATTTTTGCATTCGGATATTTCTTTTTTAAAATACATACAAGCGAAAAAGTTTCTATTCCCTTTCCACATCCAGGATTCCAGACCATAATCTGACGTGCAGTATTTTCCGGCAGCATATTTTCAACCTGAGCGGCATATTCTTCTGACCACCAGTCATTAGTGTATTTTGACCAGAAATCTTTTAAGAAATCATCTGCTTCCGCTTCTGTTTTAAACTGTATTGAATCACCTTTTTTAGAAACCAGAACGCTATAATTCTTCTTTACCCAGTCTCTGTTTACGTCTGTTACATAAAATCTTTTTAAAACCGGCAAAGATTCTTTTAAGAATTTTAATCCCGATTCAATTTTTTCTTCATTGCTGACCAAACTAGTCTTTGAAAAAGAGTCAGAACCACCACCCGCAATGGATTTTGCAATTGCGGAAGGAGATTTTATCACACCTTCAGTTGTGACAGACTGTGCCTCAACAGGATTCGCTTTATTTTCAGAAAGAGATGCAGAGGACGGAGTATTAATTTTTACAGTTCGTGCATTCTGAGCCTGAATATACATTTTCTGACGTTCTTCGGCTTCTTCTTTTGCTGTAAAAATCTTTGTAATATCAAGAAGAATATAAAGACGCTTATCATTTTCAATAATGCCGTCAATATATTTTATATTAATGTCACCAAACAAAGGATGCGGTGGCTGAATTGAAGATTTTTGAACTCCAATTACTTTGTCAATTTTATCTACAACTACGCCAAACTTCTGATCTTCAACCTGAAGAATCAACATATTTTCAAGTTTGTTTGAATCATGAATCGGAATTTCAATATTAAAGAAAAGTCTTAAATCCAGAATAGGAATAATTTCACCACGAAGATTGTATACACCAAGGACAAAAGGCAAAGTGTTCGGAACATAAGTAAAGCGCCCTGCCTTTGCAATTTCCTTTACATGCATAATATCAATCGAATAGTCTTTTCCGGCAAGAGAAAAAGTTACCATTTTGAAGTCAATCACACTGGCATTTTTCTGATCCGAGCCTACAGAAACATTGCCAGATATTTCATTTTCTTTTTTATTCTCTATTCTTTCCATAAAAATCAACTCCGAAATTTTTCCTAGAAATCAGGTTAGCACAGATATCCGGACTTTTCTTTTGCAAGTAATTCCTGTTTTACGCCCAATTCAAGAAGCTGACTGACGTCAATAATCAACGAAACTGAACCATCACCAAGAATAGAAGCACCCGCAACTCCCGGTGAATTTGTAAACTGATCTTTTAAAGGCTTAATTACAACATCCTCTTCACCGATTAATGAATCAACCATGAGACCTATTTTCTTTTCCTGAGAACCGACAATTACAATATAGCATTGCTCACTGTTTTCTGTTGCGGAAGGAATTCCAAAAAGTCGTGACAATCTTAAGACACTGATAACTTCATTACGAACATTCATAATTTCATAGTTATCAATTTTATTAATTTCTGAAATATTAATGCACTGACTTTCAATTACATTTGCAATTGGAATTGAATAAACTTCAGTGCCAACTTTTACTAAAAGTCCCTGAATAATTGCAAGAGTAAGCGGCAATTTTATGATAAACGAAGTGCCTTTTCCTTTTGCTGAAGCAATCGAAATTGTACCCTTGAGATTTGTAATCATTGTTTTTACAACATCAAGTCCAACTCCGCGACCGGAAATATTTGAAATTTTATCTGCAGTAGAAAATCCCGGCTGCATAATCAACTGATAAGCTTCTTGATCTGTAAGAACTTTGTCCTGACTTATAAGTCCTTTTTCAACAGCCTTGTGCATAATCTTGTCCACATCAATTCCGGCTCCATCATCTTTGATTTCAATTACAATCTGGTTACCTTCGTTAGAAGCTTTAAGAAGAACTGTTCCTGTTTCAGGCTTACCGGAAGCAATTCGCTTTTCTGGAGCTTCAATTCCGTGGTCAACGGAATTTCTGACACAGTGCATAATAGGATCAAGCAAATCTTCAACAACGGACTTATCTAGTTCTGTTTCTTCACCTTCAATTACAAGATCTATTTTTTTATTTAAATCTTTTTGTAAATCACGGACAACACGCGGAAAACGACTGAAAATCTGATTAATCGGAACCATTCGTATTTTCATTACGCCTTCCTGTAAATCAGACGCAATTGTACCAAGGTTTTGAGTATTAGAACGGAATTTATTAGTAATTCCACGTAATTCTGCTTCATATTCATCAAAAACGTTGCCTAATTTGCCATATTCCTGAATTATTGATTTTCTGATTTCGGCAGAACTAACACCTTCCTTTGCCCTTTCCATATATTCTGGAATCGAATCAAAGAGTTTGTGCAATTTTTCTTTAAAATCTGCTTCAATTGACTGGAATCTTGAAAGTTCACTTGCAGTCTGCATTGCAAGCTGATTAAACGAAGCCTTAGAAATTACCGCTTCGGACACAAGATTTAAAAGATTATCAATACGACGCGAATCAACGCGTAAAATTGACCCCTGCTGTACCGCATGAGTACCAGTAACTTCTTTTTTATTTTCCGTCCTAACTTCACTTTTGGATTCGTTAGTAGCCCGAACTTCAGTTTTATTCGACTCAGAAACAGATTTTTCCTTTGCAACAGGATTTTCTGCCATAGTTTCTGGTTTTAAGACATTATCGTTCAAAATATCATGCAGTAAACTTTCCTGCAGTGCAGTCATTTCGTTTTGTGTAGATTTGCTATTCTGAGAAACATCTTCTACATCTGGCACAGTTTCAGAGGCGTTACCATTTCCAGCATAATTTGAATCGGTAATAAGATGAGCATCTGTAATCAAAGTTACGTCACTCAAAAAAGCGGCGTCTTCAATTTCTTCTGCAGATGACGGGGACGCAATATAATAAAAAACATCTTCGTAAAACTGATCTTCGTAAAGTGCATCAAAATCCGGGACAGTCTTTAAAACGTTGCCTACATTTTTTAAGGCTGCAAAAACCTGAATGCCACCAACCGTGTTCATCGGGTTGTTTTCGTCAAATTTTACACATACACACCAGAGTTTTTGATTTCCTTCACAAGTCTGCTTTAATTCTGTATATTCTGATTCTTCAAGTGGAGGCGGTGTAAGACCAGAAACCTGCTGAACTTCCGCCGGCTTTGAAACAGGCTCAGAAACAGTAACTGGCGCGTTTTTTACTTCAGCCGTAACTGCA
Source organism: bacterium (assembly GCA_963648145.1). Taxonomy (GTDB): domain Bacteria; phylum Spirochaetota; class Spirochaetia; order Treponematales; family Treponemataceae; genus Treponema_D. The sequence goes on from CAVJCY010000012.1 coordinate 20,210, forward strand.
GGGGTTGCAGCAGAATGTTTATCTGCTTTTGCAGGAATATAGGCATGTAATTTATTTACAATATCATCAATATTTTCTTCGTAAGTTTTTCCTTCACGCCGGCTTTCAAGCATGGCTTTGATGACGTCAATGGATGTCAAAAGGAGATCTACCACATTTTCATCAACAGCAACCCGATCCGAACGGATTTCGTCCAAAACATCTTCAACACTGTGAGTAAAATGGGATAAATCCATCATTTCTACAGTGGCAGAACCACCTTTCAATGTATGGGCAGCCCGGAAAATCTCATCTATAGCTTCATGATTTGCAGGATCATTTTCTATAACGAGGATATTACTCTCCAACTGTTCAACCTGCTGTTCTGCTTCCGCAAAGAAATCATTCAGCAGTTCCTCATTATTTGGGTCAAGGTAATCACTCATGGCAATTATTATATACCGAAAATCATAGATTTCAAGCATACTTCTGTAAAAATCGTTTTCACATTAACAGCCATTTAATCTTTTGTAGTTTTTAATCATCAGGGAGTATCCCTGCCTGAAAGCAGGGTCAGGCTATCTACGCTTCGCTCACGAGTTTTGTTTTCTATTTTACTTTCGTAAGAAAAACAAAACATCGCGCAGTTCCGGATACCTCCAAACTTTTGCACTGTGCGCCAGAACAATGGCGCTCCGTTTTGCAAAAGTTCGCCTTACGGCGCTGCTACAATCCTTTACGCAAATTTTACAACAGAACCTTTGAAAGTCTTTCGCAAGCTTCTTTAACATCTTTCTGGTGACCAAAAGCACTTACACGAATAAAACTTTCGCCTGCGGGACCAAATCCACTGCCAGGAGTTGTTACGACGTTGCATTTATCAAGAATAAAGTCAAAAATATCCCAGCTCTTTTTTCCAGGAAATTTTACCCAAATGTATGGCGAATTTCCCGTGAAATAAACTTCTGCACCGGCTTTTTTAAAATTTTCACCTTCAAAAGTCTTTTTAATCAAATCTGCATTTACTAAATAATAATCAATTACAGATTTCATTGCATCAAGACCTTCATTATCAAGACAGGCAAGTCCACCAGCCTGAGCAATATTTGATGCTCCGTTGAATAAAGTTGTCATTACACGATTCCAGTCAGAATGTACGGAAGAACCGTCTTCAAATTTTAAATCTTTTGGAAAAACAGACCAGCCAAGTCGAACTCCGGTAAATCCCGCAGGCTTAGAAAAAGAATTTATTTCGATGGCACAAGTGCGACTGCCTTCAATTTCAAAAATCGTTTTTGGCAATTTTGGATCTCGGATAAATTCTCTGTAAGCGGCATCAAAAATAATAATACAGCCGTTTTCATTTGCAAAATCAACAAGTTTTTTCAATTCTGCTCTTGTAGAAACTGCTCCGGTCGGGTTATTTGGCGAACAAAAATAAATCAGACTGTTTTTTTGAACAACAGAAAGATCCGGGAAGAAATTATTTTCCGGAGTACATGGCATATATGTAACGCCTTTGTAACCAGTTCCGTCATTTGTTCCGGCAGCACCAGTAATTACAGAACCGTCAACATAAACCGGATAAGCAGGATCCTGAACCGCAATCTGCACATCAGAACCAAAAAGAGTCTGAATGCGCGCAATATCACATTTTGCTCCATCAGAAATAAAAACTTCATCGGCAGTTGCCATTCCGGAATAAAAAACTTCTGCAATTTTTTTTCGCAAGTCGGTATTTCCCTGTTCATCCCCATAACCGGAATAACCTTTAGTAGTTGCAAGTCCTAAAGAATAATCAGAAAGAGCTTTTGCAATATAAGGCGGAAGAGGCTCGGTTGTATTGCCAATTCCAAGACTTATAATTTTTGCATCCGGATGAGAAGTGGCATATTCACGGCGACGACGGGCAACTTCCGGGAACAAATATCCTGCCGAAAGATTTGAAAAACCTTTATTTCGTTTAATCATAAAAAACTCCGTTTAATTTTTGTTAGTTTTACCTACTCAATTATATAAATTTTGATTTTGTGTAACAACAGAAAGACTAAAGGGTATCTCTAAAAAATCATTTTCGATGCTTTTTTAGAGATACGTGCAAGTTTTAATTCGTTGATATAGCACGAATTAAAACATCGCGTTTTCAAAGATACCTCTAAAAATTGCAATTTTTAGAAGTTCCCTAAAGGCAAAAAGTAAAAAAGAACCGCAAATATTAAATTTTCAGGCAAAAAATGAATAAATCACTGGTCCTAGAAGGGCTGGCAGAAGATTGCCGACTTTAATTTTTTTACCAAAAGTAAGGTTTATTCCAACGCAAAAAATAAGACTTGAACCTACAAAACTTAAATTCTGTACAAGGCTGTCAGAAACAAAATTTCCTGCAAGATGAGCTATAAAAGTAATCAGCCCTTGGTAAATAAAAATTGGAATTGCGGAACACATTGTACCAATTCCGTAAGTTGCGGCAAAAACAATTACAATCACAAAGTCCAGAACAGCCTTTACAACTAGCATAGAAAAATCTCCGGTAAGACCGTCCTGAATTGATCCGACAATTGCCATTGCACCAACACAAATTACTAGTGAAGTATTTACAAAACCTTCTACAAAGCGGTTATCGTTCTGAGCGTGAAAAAGTTTTTTTAATTTTTCGCCAAGAAAATCCATTTTTTCTTCAATGTTGATTAATTCACCAACAAGCCCGCCTGTCACAAGTGACCCGATTAAAAGCATACTTCCGCCGGCAGAAATTTTTGAACCTTCAACTTTAAACATTCCAGAAAACGCACCTGCCGCTCCAATAAAAATGACTGCAACGCCACAGGAACTCATAAGAATGTCCTGAAAACGCTGTTTTAATCCTTTTTTTGCAAAAATCCCGATGAGCGAGCCTAGAATAACCGCAGCCGTATTAATTAAAGTCCCGATTCCAAACATGCGAGATGTTATATCACAATCATAAATTTTAGAAAACTGATTTTTTATACGTCACACACAGCCATTTAAGAAAAAAACACTATGGAAAAAATGCCATGATAAATCAAAATAAAAATATGAAAAAAATTACTATTTTGCTGTCTTTGCTTGTTTTTACGCTTTCAAGTTGTGCAACTACGGTTGGTTTTTCAAAAAATACAGGTAACAAGAAACTTGATTCAAAATTTCTTGCAATCAGCGATGGTTTTTCTGGTCAACTTGCAGAAAAAAATTTTAATGCTGCATTTATGCGCATGAGCGAAACTTACCGTGCAATTTATTCAGAAAAAGAATTTACTTCGGAATGTGAAAAATTCTTTGATGGCACAAATGCAATTTCTGCGGCAAAAAGCAAATTCTGTGCAACACAGGGAGATTTTTACATTTACTGCGAAACAGAATTTTCAAACCAGAAAACAATAACGCTTGCCTTTAATCCTGATTCAGGATTTCCTGTTATGATTCTTTTTAAGAAATATGAAAAATCAGAAATAAAAACATTAAAAGAACTTTGCGAAAATAATTTTAAAATCGGATGCGGAATGACTGGTTACACCCCGTCAAATTCGGCAATAAAAGTAGAAAAATATACAAATCTTGTAGCAGAACAGTTTTCAAGCGCAACAAGTACAAATTTGATGAAACCTTCCGCTATTTTAATTCAGCGCAAAAGCATGGAAAACGCTGCCAACGAAAATTATGAACCATACCTTGATTTTTCAAATGTCGACCCTATTTTGACTTGGGCGCAGGAAAATAACGTAAAAGTGCGTGGTCATACGCTTGTCTGGCACACACAGACTCCTGACTGGTTCTTTAAAGAAGGTTATAAAACTGACGGAGAACTTGTTGACCGCGAAACAATGATTAAACGCACGGAGAGTTTTATAAAACAATATTTGACATACTGTCAGGAAAAATATCCCGGTGTTGTTTACTGTTGGGACGTTGTAAATGAAGCCGTTGATGCAAGCGGCGGTGACACTTTAAGTTTCTTTCGCTGCAGAAAAATGAACGGACAAAATAAAAACCTCTGGTATTACACAATTGGTAATGATTATCCAGAAATTGCTTTTAGGATTGCAAGAAAATATGCAGCTTTGGACGTAAAACTTTTTTACAACGATTACAGCACAACAGACACAACAAAAAGAAGTTATATTTTCAAACTTTGCAAAGATTTAGCAGAAAAAGGCTTAATTGACGGCATTGGAATGCAGTCTTACTGGGATATAAACAATCCTAGCCTTGCAACAATCAGAAAAACGCTTGAAAAATTTGGTGAACTTGGTCTTGAAATACAGTTAACAGAATGGTCTATGCCGGTAAAACAGGAAACGGAAACTGAATTTAATGCGCAGGCCGAACGTTATGCTTCAATTTTCCGGTTGCTAAAAAAACTAGACACAAGCACAGGTGGCAATTTAAACATTACCTGCGTTTCTTCGTTTGGACTTATGGACCACTACCCATATTACAAAAATGACACGAACAATACTCGCTGGTGGGACACAAATTACCAGCCAAAACCGTCATTTTACGCAATCCGCGATGCTTTAGCGTTTGAATAAAATAAAGGGCATCCCTAAAAAATGTCACGACTTTGCCTAAAATTGTAAGAGCTCCGTAAGACGAACTTTTAGGGTATCTCTAAAAATTGAAATTTTTAGAGGTTCCCTTTACAAAATGAAGTGCCATTGTTCTATTGCGCAGTGCAAAAGCCTGGAGGCTTGCCGGAACACTAAAAAGTGCGGGACGTAAGGGATACGCCCTGAAAAAAATGCAGAATTCTTTTATTAAAACACGTTTGTGTTTATACTGTAGCCATGACTCTACTTTCTATAAAAAATCTTTCAAAAATCGGGCGCGAAAAACCTTTATTCACGGACGTAACGTTTGGCATTCAAGAAGGCGAAAAAGCAGCCCTCATCGGACGCAATGGATGCGGAAAATCAACTTTATTAAATACAATTGCGGGCGTTTTGCAACCGGACGAAGGTTCTGTAGTTTTTAACAGAGAATGTGGAGTTTCATTTTTGCCACAAAATCCGCTTTTTAACCCGGAAGATTCAATTCTTGAACACATTTTTAAAAGCAAATCTCCAAAATTAAATATCATAAGGCAATATCAGCAGTCTTGTTCTGAACTTGCGGCAAAACAGGAAAATGCAACGACGGCAGATCATAAACGCTACGAAGAAGCAATGGAACTTATGGACAAAAATGACCTGTGGAATTATGAAGCCCAGATTTCTTCCATTTTGACGACGCTTAGAATTGTAAATCTGAATCAGAAAATGAAGAATCTTTCCGGCGGAATGGTAAAAAAAGTTGCACTAGCACAGGTTCTTGTGGAAGACACAAAACTTCTGCTGCTAGACGAACCTACAAATCACCTTGATATTACAACAATTTACTGGCTGCAAAATTATCTTCAAGACACTAAACGCGCGGTGCTGATGGTAACCCATGACCGTTATTTTTTGGACGCGGTCTGCACAAATATTTATGAACTTGCAAGAAACCGCCTTAAACTTTACGAAGGAAATTACAGTCAGTATCTTGAAAAAAAAGAAATGGAAGCGGAAATTGAATCCAATACTGAGCGGCGCATAGAAGCGGTTTTGCGTTTTGAAAGAAAATGGCTTTTACGCGGTCCATGTGCGCGCGGAACTAAGGCAAAGGCAAGAATTCAGCGCGATATGCAATTAATAAACCGCAAAAAATTTAAATCTGACACGGGATTTACCTTTGAAGTACTTGGACAGCGACTTGGAAGCAAAGTTCTTGAACTTCACGACATCAGCAAAACTTATGATGAAAAAAGCGGACCTGTAATTTCTGATTTTTCGTATAAATTTACGGCGGGGCAGAAAATCGGGATTTTTGGCGATAACGGCTCTGGAAAGTCCACTTTGCTAAATATTATCTGTGGAATTGTGCAGGCGGACAGTGGAAGTGTTGAACTTGGTCTTAATACACACATTGGTTATTACAATCAGAATCCGGTTTTTAAAGACACAAATCTTACCGTCTTGGAATATATAAAGGAAGCGGCTGAAAATATGACTCACGTTGACGGCAAAGTTGTGAGAGCAGAGCATTTTCTTGAAGAATTTGGATTTGAAGGAAAAATTCAACATTCGCCGGTAAGCACTCTGAGTGGCGGAGAACGAAAAAAATTATTTTTAGTGCGACTTTTGCTCCAGAATCCTAATTTTCTTATTCTTGATGAACCAACCAACGATTTTGACATTTTTACAATGAATATTCTTGAAGAATTCCTTATGAATTATAAGGGCTGTCTGTTGCTTGTGAGTCATGACCGTTATTTTATGGACAAATGTGCGGATTCACTTTTTATTATGGAAGCCGACGGAAGCATCAGCGGCTTTGTCGGAAAATGCAGCGAATATATTGATTTGCGCGAAGAAATGAAAAAAGAGTCAGCAGAAAATACTTCAAAGGCGAAAAATTCCCCGTCCGTTCAAAATTTTCAAAATAATCAAAATAATAATTCGCAGACTGAATGTAATCAGAGAAAAAAACTTTCGTGGAAAGAACAAAAAGAATTTGAAAGTCTTGACAGTGAAATTCCAGAACTTGAAAAAAAACAAAAGGAACTGGAAGCCCTGATGTCCTCTTCAGATTTTGAAGTAATTTCAAAAGCAACGGAAGAATACAAAAAAATTTCTGCGGATCTGGAAGAAAAATATGCACGCTGGGAAGAACTTGCAAGTTTTTCGTAAAAATAAAAATACAATGGTTCCCATTACTCGCGTCATAAGATGAACGCCCAGTGCAACCGGAAAATTTTACTGCAAAACGAAAAAATAAAAGAACAAGACTAATAATCTGACTTACCACAAAAAAAAACTTCCGGAAACATTACTTTCCGGAAGTTTTTCTTAAAAAAATCTAAAAAATTAGAACTGAACTGTTACTGTTACAGGATAAGAAACACACACACTTGTTCCTTTCCAAGCAACAAAGGTAGCAGTACAGATTTCTGCAGGAACGTCAGACATTGGCAATGTAAATTCTGCACCATTGCTTGTATCTACATTCCTTGCGACTTCTGAATGATATACTCTTGAACCTCGTATGAATTCAAACTTTACCGTATCAAAAGTAAAATCATCTGTAATTACGCCACTGTCAACTACAGGTTTAAATACAACTTTGATGTCTTTGAAAGTATTTGCTTCTTCATCTTCGTATTCTTTTGTAATTGTTGCAGTTTTAGCAGATTCTTCGAGAGTTGTATCAGCAATTGTAATCCAAGTACCTTTGATGTTATATGCCTTTACATCTTTGATTGATACATCTGCTGTTGTATCTGTTGCGTACTTAGCATACAAAGTAAGGTTTTCATAGCCTTTGTAAGCAGCATCAGTATATTCTGTGCCAGCTGTATCTGAGTCCCATCTAGTCCAGTTATAACCGTTTCTTGAAAGAAGTGCTGTTTCCGTTTCAAATGTAAGGATTGTGTAACCGTCTGCAGTATCTTCACTTGAGTAATAAACAGGTGTAAATGTTTTTGATGTACCATTTTCTGAGTATGATCCGCCCTGTGCCTCATAAGTAATTCTGTAACGATTAATTACTGCACTTGTGAATGCTTCGCCACTTAAATTTGTTGTAGATGATGTAGCACCAACAGTTACATAAGAGTAATCAGATTCTCCAACGTGGTTTACGGCACGGATTCTTGCTGCATAGCGTTTTCCAAGTGCAAGTTTTAACTGTACGTTTTTGTTTCCACCAGTAAGTGCACCTGAAACATAGAATTCTGAAGCAACAAAAGTGCCATAAGTGTAAGATGTAAGAGTTCCGTTACTTACGGCTGTTGTCCACGTGCTATCATCTGTTGGAAGTGCTGTATCAGCGTCAAGTTCAAGAATATCAAGTTCGTAAGATTTTTCGTTATACGAACCACGTGTCCATGCAAGTTCTGTTGTGTAATAACCTGTTGCAACTGTATCTTCACTGCCATTGATGTATGATGCAATAAAATCAGTTGGAGCAGCAGGGGCAACACCAATTACGTTTGGAATTCCTACAGATTCTTCCATAGTTTTTCCCGGGAGAATTTTTATGTAGTCTGACCATACATAATTCTTTGAATCTTTTGTAAATGTTACTTTAAAAAGATATGTTCCAGGGGCTACTTCGTCACTAAGTGTATAGTTTGCATCACTTGGTGCAGCGGCAGGAACAGTAGTAATTGACGTTTCTGTTGAACCAATGTCTTCACCGCCAAAAATTTTGTAAATACCAGCTGTTACTGTGTAATCTGTGTAGGCTGGATCAGATAAAGACCAATCGTCTGTGTAAATTTTCATTGCTACAGCAGATGTTTTTGTAAGACCGTCAGTGCTGAGAGTAAATTTTGCTGTATCACCGTTTGTCATATCTACAGTTGAATAACCGATAAGAACAGCATTACTTTTCATGTCAGACACAGTTGATACGGTTGTTCCACTTGTTACCGCTGCAAGAGTAAAGTTCCACTTGGCTGATTCAGCAGAAATTGTAACTGTTCCGACAGTTTTGTCAGTAGAATCTGCATTGACATTTACTTTTGCAGGCTTGATTTTAGCACCGTCATCAGATTCCCCGTAAAGATAAAAATCAAGAGAGTCATCAAAAGTGTAGGAATCTGAAATAATTGTTCGTTCACTGCCACTTTCGCTTTTAGAAGCAACTAAATCTTCATAATTATCAATGGCAATTTTTAATTCCTTACCATTACCGCTTGCAACTTCACCGTTAATAAGCGAATTTGAACAGGAAGTTGCAAAAAATGTGATTGCAGAAACAGCAAGAAGTCCTGCTGCACGCACAATCTGATTAATTTTTAATTTCATTGTTTTTCCTCCAAACAAATAAATTACTTTTCTATAAAAGAAATTGTCCTAAAAAATTTTGTTCAGGGCATCTCTAAAATTGCAATTTTTAGAGGTTCCCTTCACAGAGTCATTCCGAACTTGATTCGGAATCTCAGATGCTGAAATAAATTCAGCATGACATTTTTCTGTCAGATGACTTTCTTCTGTCTGCATGACACTTTTCTGTCAGATGACATTTTTTGAAAAATAGATGTTCAGTCATAACTTTTAAGACAACATCTTCCAAACTTTTTTAAATTTGAGGGACAAAAGCCCTAGTTTTGTGATTTTTCGTAAATTACAATACTGCAAGTATCTGTATAACTTTTTCCCTCCTTATCCGTAACGGTTAGCGATAGCTTATAAGTTCCAGTTTCTAGTCCCGAATCTGGAATATACATAACAAATGTTCTTGAAATATCCGTAGAACCGTTGCTCAAGGCGAATGAAACATTCTTTTCTGAATAAACGATGTTTGAATTCACAGAAATTCCAACCTGCTGTTTTAAAGACCATTTATATGAAGCGCAATTTTTTGGCGCATAGAGCACTAAAGTTCCAACTGAAGGCACAAAATATTCCCCTTGAAGCATATCTTCCTCGTCAAATCCTTCTTCTCCTGGTGCCAATCCTGATGACGCCTTTTCTGCCTTTATTTCTGACGTATAGTTCGTGTTGTAATTTTCCAACATTGAATTAATGTCCGTGCAGGAAAAAACACTGAACACAACAAAAAACAGTGCAAGAACAAATGCCGCGTAATTTTTTTTATTATCTTCCAATTTTTTTTCCTCCCAGTCGGAACGTAAATCCAACGCCACCGTAAACAGACAATCCCGTAACTGATGACCAACCGACAGTACCGGTTAAATAAAAATTCTTGTAATAAAGTGCAAGTCTGCAACCGCCCGTAAATCCAAAGAAAAAATCAGAGCGGACAAAATATTCTGCAAATTTCTGATTCCAAAGAAAATTAAGCGATGCACCGGCAAAAATTTCCGCACTCAGTCCAAAATCATTTTTTTCAAAAGGATAAATAAAAATTCCAAAAGGTAAGGTCAATTCGCTTGTGCAAAGCAAAGGATTCGCCAGAGTTTCGCCGTTCAACGTATATTTGTACGGAAAATCCGCCACAGGAAAGTCAACAAACTGATTAAAACGAAGCCCTGTAAAAAACGGTTTTATAAAGTCAAAAGTTGTGACGGCAAAACCTGCCCCGCCGCCAAATTTGTAAAATTCCGGTGCCGTTCCAAAAGTCGCCTGAAAATCAAAATATGTTCCTTTTCGCCGTTTAAAATCAAAAGAAAAAACACCATTCTGCACAGAATCTTCCGTAACAGACGAAAATCCATCGCCAGAAACGCCATTTTCGTCAAAAGTCCAGGTTTTAGGATTCCAATAAAGCACAATTTTTTGAGATTTAGCGGGTGCCACACTTGATTCAACGCTTTCACTAGATTCGGGTGCCACACTTGATTCAACGTTTTCACTAATTTTTTCAGTTTCAGTGGATTTTCCATCCGCACTAGATTTTTCGCTGGATTCAGCCTCAGTAATTTCAGCATTTTCTGCAGATTCCGCGCCAACACTACCTTCAACGCTGACTTCAGATTTTTTATTTTCCGTAACTTCAGCGTTTTTTTTAGATTGCAAAACTTCATTTAAAGACCAGTTATAAAAATTACCCGTCCGGGTAGAAAATAAAACGGAAGAAGAATCTGCACTAAAAATTGAACGTAAAAGATATTCGCAATCCGGGCATTTTAAGGTTTTCAGTGCATCAGAAGATAAAAGCGGTTCTGATTTTAGCTCGCCCTCGCTTTTTGGAACGTTATCTTCAACTTTTGCAGATTTTTTCCCGATTTCTTTCCAGTCATAAACTTTAATTTCGCCGTCACGATTTCCCGCCACAACAAATTTTCCATCAGGAGAAAAACTTGCATCAGAGCAGAAACCGCTATTATCAACAATCGTAGAAAATAAAGCCCCGTCAGAATTAAAATCAAGCGAAATTACCGTAATTTTATTTGCAGATTTTGGAAGAATAAAAGCATTGCCATCCGCATTCAATTTTGGAAAAATTCCTGCTGTTTTATCCCAAGAATATTCGCCAAGTTTTTCCATTTCGCCATCAAAAGCAAAAATCAGAGTCGCCTTGCCGTCCGCAGTAGAAACCAAAAATGTGTCTGAAGATGAATTTTTACTCAAATAAACGACTTTTGAAGAAAATCCAACCTTGCGCTTCATAATAAAACTGTCAATTCCAATCAAGCGCAGATAATTGTTAATATTTTTTCCGTCAAAAGGCAAAATTACAGAAAATTCATCCTTACCAAACGTCGCCGTTTCCGCAAAACACGAAGAATCATCAATCACATACTCAATTTTGCCGCTTTCAACGTTATAAACCGACACACAATAATCCGTGCTGACAGCAAGAATAAATTTTCCGTTCGGACTGAATTCCACAGATTTTAGTGCAGGATTTTTAATTTCCCGCTCTTTTGAAAAATATGGCGTGATTTTTTTTACAATTTCAAAACTCTGAGCGTCCCGAATTACAATTTCACCACCTTCAATCGTCGCAAAATGGTTGCCGTCAGGACTTAAAACCGGCAGAAAAACATAATTTTCAGAAATTTCAGTTACAAAAGGACTACTTTCCTCTTTTTCATCAGCGAAAATATTTTGAGTGTTAAATATTAATAGAATAGAATAGAATAGAATAGAATAGAATAGAATAGAGAATTTTTCGCATAACTTTTAATTGCACTATTAAACATTTTTATTCTGGCGCCCCGGCTAAAGCCGGCCGGGCTTTTCGCAATTCCGCTATCGCTCCAAACTTTTGCGCTCCGCACGCTAAAACGCGCGCTCCGCCGGCAAAAGTTCGCCTTACGGCGTTGCTACAATCCCTGTCGCTTTTTCAAGGTACGCTTAATTTATCGGCAAAAAAATTAAAAAGCTTTAAATGCAGTCTATAAAAAATCGATAAAAAAGTCAAAAAACACAGTCTGTTGCATTGCAACTGACAACTATTGAAGAAAGGCCCGGCTATGTAACACCGGCGAAGTTTGTTTCAACAAACGAAGCCGAAGCCCGCAAGCAAGGCTGATTTGCCTTGCGCGGACTTTGAGCGTGAGCGAAGTGTGGAACAGCCGTTAAGGCCCAAATAAAAGAACCTGCTGTTTAAATTTTGTTGCCTCGTCATTATAATTATAAAAATTCGTTATTTGGATTTTAAAAGGAGTTATCATGAACCTTATTTATGACATTAAGGACAAACCAGGTTTTGGCAAAACAGTACTTTTTGCCATTCAGCAGCTTTTGGCAATTATGGCAGCTACAATCGCTGTTCCAGCAATCGTTAATGGCACTTGTGGCACGGCACTTTCAGCTTCGGCTGCATTATTCGGTGCCGGCGTTGGTACATTCGTTTATTTGCTTTTTACAAAAAGTTCCAGCCCTGTTTTCCTGGGTTCTTCATTCGCTTTCATCGGTTCAATGTGTTCTGCATTTGGCGGTGCCGCTTCTATGGCTGCCGGCTATTGGGGATTAATCATCGGTGCCGTTATGGCTGGTTTGGTTTATGTAGTCATTTCCATCATAATCCGCATTTGTGGTGTTAAATGGATTGACAAACTTATGCCACCTGTAATCATCGGACCTACAGTTTCTATCATCGGACTTTCACTTGCTGGAAACGCTGTTAGTGACGTTTTGAATCCAAAAGGTGGCAGCGTTTACGTTGCACTTATCTGCGGTCTTGTAACTCTTGCTGTTACAATGCTCTGCTCTACTTATGGTAAAAAAATCGGAAAACTTATTCCTTTTATCATTGGTATTCTGGCTGGTTATCTTTTAGCTTCAATTTTTGCACTTATCGGTAATCTTACAGGCAATGTAGCTTTGAAAGTAATTGACTACACGGCATTAACTTCTTTGGACTGGCACAAGTTCACTTCTTATTTATCGTTCCCTAAATTCACATTTATGCTTGGCGGAACTGAAGGGCTAAAAGCTATTTCTGGAACTTATCTTTTGACATTGTTCTCTGCTTATGTTCCTGTTGCATTTGTAGTTTTTGCAGAACACATTGCAGATCACAAAAACCTTTCTTCAATCATCAATAAAGACCTGCTCGTTGAACCAGGGCTTGCAAACACACTCTTAGGAGATGGTATTGGTTCTATGGCAGGGGCTTTGTTTGGAGGTTGTCCAAACACAACTTACGGAGAATCAATTGGTTGTGTTGCCATCACAAGAAACGCATCTTCAATTTCAATTTGGGGCTGTGCAATTGCATGTATTCTTTTCTCTATGATTACACCTTTGGTTTGCTTCCTTGAAACAATTCCTAACTGTGTAATGGGTGGAGTTTGTATTGCACTTTACGGCTTTATTGCTGTATCTGGATTTAAGATGTTCCAGAAAGTTGACTTGAACAAAAACAAAAACCTGTTCGTTGCTTCTGTAATTTTCATCACAGGTGTTGGCGGTATGTCAATTTCGTTTGGAAAAGTTACAATCACAACTGTTGCCTGCGCTTTGATTCTTGGTATTCTTACAAACCTTATTCTTTCAAACGAAAAGGATAACGAATCTGAAGAAAAGTAAGTAGAAGAATAAAATCTTCATACATTTAAAAAACAAAAAATCCCCGGAAAATTAAAAAACTTTCCGGGGATTTTTTTTAGTCTCTAAATAAAGCATTGTAAATGATTTTTTAGAGAATAACTGCTCCTGCAACTGCAAGTGCCAGCAAAACAATTGTAAAAATAAAATTCACAATGGCTGCAATAATTGACAGAATCAGACCTGTTTTTGCTTTTCCCAAACGGCTTGGACTTTTCTTTCCTAATGCAGAAAAAACAATTCCAAATGGTGCAATATAAAAACATTCAAACGGACACCAGAAAAATACGAGAGAAACAATACCCACTACAAAACCAATGATTGCAAATACTTTCCAAGGTCCGCTTTCTTCAACTTCTGTGTTTACAGAAACTACATCTGACATAACTTTACCTCCTGATTATGTTCAGAGTTACCTCTAAAAATTGGAATTTTTAGAGGTAACTTTCAAATAATTATTTTTTTAAAATAATTTTCAATGATTTAAATAATCCCAAAGAATTATATATTTTTATTGTGTCAATCAAAGGTCTAAAATGTGTCGCGTGATTTTTTTCAGAATCATAAACGGTATCAATCGGGACTTCATAAAAATCAATATTTTTTTCAAGTGCCCGACGAATCATCTGCATTTCATATTCAAAACGGTTGCCTTTTAACAAAAGACATTCTTTCATAAAAAACGGAGGAAGTCCGCGCAATCCCGTCTGAGTATCAGTCAGATTTTTATCATACATTCTGGCAATAATTTTATTTGTGTTAACGTTTCCAATCAAACTGGCTTTTGGAATTCCAGGTCTGGTAAAATCCCGCACGCCCATAACAAGACATTTCGGATTATTAACAAGGGCTTCTATACAATTAATGATTGATTTTGGAGTGTGCTGGCCATCAGAATCGGCGGTAATGCAGCCTTTTAACTCTTTGATATTTTCAAGACAATAAGAAAACGCAGTTTTTAATGCCGCGCCCTTTCCTTGATTTTCCGGATGTTTTAATAAAATTACGCCAAATTCTTTTTCTGCCCTGCCAAAAATAGAATCATATTGCGAAGAACTACCGTCATTCACGATGATTATTTTGGTTAAATTATTCTTTTTTAAATTTTCCAAAAGTGTTATAAGCCTTTCATCAGGTTCATAAGAAGGAATTATAACAGGATACAAATTTTGATTATAAAGCGGCATAAAAATTCCTAGTTCAAAAATTCAAAAAGATAAGTAATTTTTCCCAGGAAAATCATAAACGTGCTTGTGTACAAAATCGAAGCTGACATTATCGAAAAATAAACGCCGACAATTCCCAGAACAAGCGTAGAAACAGAGCGTTTAATGTTTAATTTTCCGGCTTTTGCAAAAATGACAATAGATCTGATTCCACAAATCAAAGCAAAAACTAAAAAAATCACGGCTAAAATAAAAAGTACCTTTGTTGAAGTTGTCGCCTTAAAATTCAGACTTCCCGAATGTCTGTAATCTGCAACGCTAAAAGGTGTATCTACAATAGCAGGAACAAAGGAAGTTACATATGTGCAAATGCCCAGAATAAAACTCAAAAAACCCGAAATTGTTGAAAATAATGCACGTAAAAATACAATTTTTGTCGAGCAGCACTTTTTTACAGGTTTTACAACCAAAGGAACATCAGACTGCACAGGAATTTCGCCGGAATTTTCATGTGTTGGCATTGTTCCAAAAATCAAGCGTTCTTTTTCACATTCAAGACAGTATTCTCTGTCGCCTTCAACTTCTTTACCGCAATTTCTACAAAACATCGATTTTCACCTATATTTTTTCAGATTGTTCTTATTATAACACATTATTAAACATTATCAGAATTTTATTAAAAAGCTCGTAATTTATTTCACTGTAAAGTTCATCATCAATTGTTGAACAATATTTTACTAAATCTTCCTCTGTCCCGGACTTTTTGATTTCCTTTATTTTTTTATCCACGGATTTTTTATAAGCAACAGATTTTTTTGAATGCCAGATTGAATCATGGCCGGACTGTTCGTCCTCGCCAATATAATACTGAACATAAGGATTTCTGATTTCGTTCGCATGACACACAATTGACTGAAGATTAAAATCAATTACAAAATCCTTTTTTCCGTGCGCAAGCAAAACCGGAATTGACTGAGCGTTAATTCCGGTAACCGCATCATATTTTGCATAATCTTTAAATAAAATTTTCTGATAAGTGTCCAGAAACATTTTTGGTATTCCGTTTGCAGCAAGTTCTCCACCATACTGAAAACCTTTTTCGCGGATTAAAGTGTAACCGCTGTTAAATCCGGCAATGCACGCGGCCGCACAGATTCCTTTTTGCAAAGACAAAACCGCCGCCGTTGCAAAACCACCCCAGGAATGTCCAACAAGAAATATTTTAAGACCATAAAATTTGTTGTCAGACTTTATAAAATTCAAAGCATTATTTAAATCTACAAGAGATTCGCTCATTCCTACCGTTGATTTTCCGTCAGAATTGTAAGTACCCTTGTAATCAAAAGCAAAAACACCGTAGCCATTTTTTACAAAAAACATTGTAACAGGAAGATAATCGTCCCCGCCGGCGTGCAGTCCGTGACTTATAACCACAAGACCTTTCGCACCTTTCACAAAATAATAATATCCCTGCAGCCTTACGTTATCCGAATAAAACGAAAGTTCTTCGCGATTTAATTTATCTTTTACTTTTTCGTAATCATACAAACCGGGATTTACTTTATAGTCAAGTTTTTCGTATCGTCCAAAAAATGAATTGTACAGTGATGTTGCCCCGTAAATTCCCGCTCCAATTCCAGCCGTAACTGCAACAGCGCCTAAGATTTTTTTTGCAGTTTCAGATCCAGATTTTTTCTTATCATCAGACATTTTTTTCCTCCGGATTTTTGATTTTTTCAGCAAAGTCACCAATTGTATAAAAAGTATAACCGTATTTTTTCAAAAGGATAAAAATTTTTTCAATTCTTTTTAAATATCTGTGCCGTCCCCGATTTATATAAAGGATTTCTGCAAGACTAAATTTTTTAGAAAGTGGCAGGCGTTTTTTTGAAATTTCAAAAGGATGAACGTAAAAAAGATAACTGTCCGCGTTTTTCAAATATTTTTTTAAAAGAATTTTCATAAAAAAATAAGGCGGAATGCGCAAATACGCTCCCCCGGAAACCGGATATCTTATGCCTAAAAATTTTACAACAGAGGGCACACATTCATAAAATCCGTTTTTTTCATAAAGCGAATCATTGATTTTTTTGTAATCGTCCATATTAACCCGACCGTTGTAAACTGACAAACTCGTGTCCATAAATGATGAATCATATTTCATCTGATTTTGACGTACAATTTTGAGCCGCTCGTCATCAATTCCAAAACACGGAGCCCTGTATCCGGCGGGAAAAACGCCTGTATTTTCTTTAATCAAGTGGCAGGCTTTTTTTATCTCCTCATCAAATTCATCAAGATTTTGACTTAACGGAGAAACGTGTTTATAACAATGCAGAGAAATTTCGTTTTTTGAGTGAATTAAGGCCGGAAAATATTTTTTAATTTCTTCAATAAATGTTCCGGTTATAAAAAACGTGGCCTTACAATCATATTTTTGCAAAAGATTGGCAAAAGTCTGGATTTCTTCCGCACAGGAAAAATTCCGATTTTGCTTTTCACAAGGAACTTTTGCCTTTACACAGCTCGTATCATAAAAAGATTCAACATCCATTGTTATAAAAGCAGTTTTTTTCATATTTTTAGTCTTTTAGAAATTTTCTTTTACAAATTCGCAAATTGAATCATCGTATTTTTCTGTTGCATTTATGCGCAAATGTGAATGGACACCTTTTTCAAACCAAACAAGTTTCTTTTTGGAATTACATTTTGAATAAAGTTCTTCGGCATTTTTGGGCAGAGAAAATTTATCCTGCTTACTGTACAAAAACAAAATCGGCTTTTTATAATCTTGAATTACAGTCACGGGGCCTTTTTTAAATGCATTTTCCCCAGAATGAATGGAAAGAAGAATCATCACAATTTGTGTAGTTGGAAATTGCAGTCGGTGCTGATCAATAAGATGGTTATTAAAAGACTCTTTAAAAGTTGTAAACATTCCGTCCGCAATCAAACCTTTCATATAATCAGGACATTCAGGTCTTATGAGTGCATACAAAGCGGTCGTTGAACCAATACAAATTCCGTGACAAATTACACTTTCGTTATTTTTTTTATCATGAAGGAATTTTCCCCATGCAAGAATATCTGCATATTCCTTATAACCAACGGTATTGTACTTTCCGTCAGACAATCCGTGACAACGATTATCAATTACAAGAACGTTATAACCGCTTTTTCTGTAAGGTTCGGCAAAATAACAACAGTACAGGCAGCTTTCACTTCTTCCGGCAATTATAATTACAGATTTTTTAAAACCAAAATCAAAATAAATGCCAGCAAGATTAAAACCTTCACTGTTAATTCTTACATCAGAGGAAAATTTTTTATAAGTTTCAAGCCATTTTTCACCGGTAGAAAACATTTCCATCTGTTCTTTATCCGTCGTCATGCTGCATTCGCGTCCCCATTTTGATTTTTTTGTACGAACAAGCAGAATTTTGTAAACGATAAACGGCGGAACTAAAATAAAAACTAGTACCGAAAAAATAATAAAAGCAGCAATGATTAAAAAAAATCTTGAAATCATAATGAAAATCCTAAAAACCCAGCAAAAAGTAAAAAATCTTCTGACCACCGTCAATAAAACTGAATTCCGTGTCTGGAATTGCGTCGCAAAGAATTTCCTGCAATTGATTTTGCAAATCGTCGTCAGCTTCGGCGCCTTTGAACACAACACAGGACTCTTTTTCTTTGATGTCAGGAATTTTATCCGAAATATTTTCTATAAGATTTTTTAGTTCATTTGAAGACGCAATAAGTTTTCCGTTCAAAAGTGCAACAAAATCATTTTTCAGGCAGGAAATTCCATCGTTAGAATAATCGCGCGACGCAACCGTGATGGAAACTACATCTACCTCATCAATTCCGCTCTGCATAAGCGAAAGTTTATAATCGCGGTCGGAAGATTCAACGTTACTCATTGCAAGTGCATAATAGCCTTCCACAAGATTTTGAGTTTCAAGCATCTTAATATTGGAATTTCCAGAAAGTTCAATTGACTGCTTTACGGACTGGAAAATATTTTTATTATTCGGCAAAACTACAATAAAATCTGCATTTAATTTTTTATAAGCGTTCAAAAATTCTTCTGCAGAAGTATTCATTGTCGGACCGCCGTCAATCACAATGTCACACCCCATAGAATTATAAAGTTCTGTAATTCCTTCTCCGTTTGCAACTGCAATCACGGCAAATTCTTTATGTTCTGCTCTCTGCTGAATTTCTTGCATATGAACAATATGTTCGTTGTGCTGCAACTGCATATTTTCCATTTTAAATGTAACAAATTCGCCATATTTTTGAGCTTTTTCTATAACTGCAGCAGGTTTTAAAGTGTGAATATGAACTTTTACGCGGTCATCTTCCTGCAAAACCACAAGAGAATTTCCAAGCGGAGAAATTTCGGTTATAAAATCATTAATTTTAAAATCCTGATTGTATTTTTCGTCTTTTAAAAGCTGCAGAAGAAATTCCGTGCAATATCCGTCCTCAAATTTACTGTCCGCAGTAAAACTTTGAGTATTTAAATTTAACACTGAATTTTGTATTTCTTTTTCAGATTTATCTTCCGCAGAAATAATTTCACCGTTTAAATACGAAAGCATACCTTCAAAAATATAAATATAACCGGTTGCCCCACTGTCCATAACGCCAGCATCTTTTAAAACAGGCAGAAGTTCCGGCGTCAATTTCAAACACTTTCGCATCTGAGCAATATACATGGAAAGTTCAGTTTCAAAAGTAATTCTGCGGCTAATCTGATGTTTTATCTGTTCAATTCCTTCCCTTGCTACTGTTAAAATTGTACCTTCAACAGGTTTAATAACAGATTTGTAGGCGGTTTTATATGCCTGTACAAGTGCATCTCGAAATTCATCAACATTGACGATACTGTCTCTTTCCAAAGATTCAGAAAGGCCGGAAAACAACTGAGATAAAATTACTCCGGAATTTCCGCGTGCACCAAGAAGCATTCCTTTTTTTACTTTTTTCAGATAAGCACCTAAATCCCGGTCGACAGGTGCATTTGCAAGACCATTTTGCAAGGTCAGGCGCATATTTGTACCGGTATCACCATCAGGAACCGGAAAAACATTCATATCATTTACTTCACTTTCGTGAACACGGATATTATTTAATCCGTTTTTTAACATTCCCCGTAAAATTTCTCCGTTTAAACTTGTTACGCTCATTTTTTCCTACTTATTTTTTGCAATTAATTCTGCAAAAAGTTTTTTTTCAGTTTCAAGACCTTTAGAAATAGGTTTTCCAGAGTAGTAGGCACTCATTAACCCCGGTCCAACATTAATTCCGCAGCCACAGAAAAACTTACTCATAAGAATTTCTTTTGGATGGAATTTATCTTCTATCATCGCTTTGAGAATTTCAGCCTGCTTTTCTCGTTTTGTGTAACCAATAATAACTGTCTGATTCTGAGCATCAAGAATTGTATTTTCTATGTAATCTAGGACAACTTTATATGCAGTTTTTTCGCCTTTAACGTTACCAAGAATCGTTGTCAAGCCGGCATCATCAAATTCCCCGATTGGTTTAATACCGACTAAAGTTCCAAAAAATGCCTTTGAATTAGAAATTCTGCCTTTTTTTGCGACAAAAGACAAATCATCAAGCCAGCCCCCCTGATGATAAGTGTTTTTGTTTGAATTCATATATTCGTAAACTTCAGTCAAAGATTTCCCCTGATCCCGCATTTGCGAAGCGTGAACACACATAAGGCCGTGTCCGTGACCATAACGCATAGAATCAATAATTTCAATTTGAGATTCGGGATATTTTTCCTGAACGATTTTTTTAGCCTGAAGTGCAAAATTGTAAGTGCCGCTTATTGCCGTTGAAATTGCAATAAATAAGACGCCTTTGTTGTCTTTTGCGTAAGATTCAAATTTCAGAGCCATTTCTGCAACATTTGCAGGTGAACTTTTGTAAAAATCCGGATTTTTCTTGATATTAGAATAAAATTCTTCTTCCGGCATTAAATCCCAGTCAAGATTTAATTCTCCTTCCCTTCCATCCGGAAAAGCAATATGACCAGGAACAAAATCAATATTGTAGCGGTCACGAATTTCTTTACTCAGCTCACAAAAAGAATCTGTTACAATCGCAAAATCAGACATTTAACAATCCACCTTTTTCATAAAATCAAATATTTTTTTCTGAACTACCGGCCCGCCAACAGTAAACGCTTTTATGTGAGAAGCCCCCGGCACGATGATTAATATTTTTTCAGAACCATCATTATAATATAAGTTTAAAAAATTAGATACAGGAACAGTTTTATCTTCAGTTCCGGCCAAGAAAATTGAAGGAATTTTGTTATTTTTTAAGCAATCAGAAGTTTTCGACTTTAAATTGATTTTTAAAAAAGTTTTTGCAAGAAAAGGAATCACTTTTAAAACAAGCGGACCCATAATTTTTCTTTTTGAAGCTGACAAATAAAGCATATCGTAAAAAGATGTGTACGCAGAATCAATTAAAAGAGTTTTTACTTTTTCATCCTTGATTTTGTCTGAACAATAGGCAACGGTTGCGGCTCCCATAGAAACTCCGTAAATGACAATACTTTGGCAGTCCGTGTTGTTATTGAGGTAGTCAATCCACTGAAGTAAATCATACTGTTCTTTTAACCCCGTTCCGCAATAATGCCCGGTGTGCTTTCCGTAAGCACGCTGATGTGTCATCAGAAGATTGTAACCATTTTGAACAAAAACTTTTGCAGAATCCGAAAAATTAAAATACGGCGAATTTTTATACCCCGGAATCAAAATTACCGTTTTTTTAAAGCCAAAATCAAAATATTCTGCTTTTAATTTTAAGCGGTCTCGTGTTTTTATTTCAGCTTTTATTTTCTCATAATTTTTTAACGTAAAAATTTCTTTATCAAACTGAATTTCAAAATCATCATCTTTTACAAATTTTTTATGACGGAAAAGTAGACTAAAAAAAACGCCAAACGGAAATCCAAATGGCGCCAGAATGACAGGAATAATCAGGGAAAATAAAGTTATAAGAAAAAGAATCATTTTTATTCCTCGGTAAAATCCAAAAACTGAACAGAATTTTTTAGCGGAGAATACAGCGACATGCAATATCTAGTATTTTCCAAAAGACCGAATTTTGTAAAAACGTAATTTTCGTTTAAAACCATTTTCTGCGGATTAAAATTTTTCTGTTTTTTTTCAGATTTGTACGCTGCCTCTTTTTTAGTCCAAAGTTCAAGAAAATCTTTTATAGAAATTTCTTCGTTTGTCGTTTTTAATTCTACCGGATTTGCAATTCTTTCAAAAAGATTTTTTATTTTGTGTTCTTTTGAAGAAAATTTTTCAATATTTTCTATATCAACTCCGACAGTTTTAGTCGAAACGGCAACCGTTACAATTTTTTCTGTATTTGAAATTGAAAAATAGCATTTGTTGCAAATCCATTTTCCTTTTTTAGTTTTTGAAAAACTGACTTCGTCCATTTTTAAACCAAAACTTCGGAACAAAGCATTTTCTAAAACTTTCCAGGCCCAGTATTTCTGACACTTTACGCTTTCATTTTTTACATTTTGAATTTCATCATAGCGTTCAGGCGGAAAAACCGGTTTTATCTGCAAATTTTCAGGAATTCTTGAAATATAAACGTCAAGAACTGAAAGTTTTTTTTTAAACACAGAAAGAAAATCGCAAATTCTCATTTTTGATTTTTCTGAATGTAACTGACCATATCACCGAAAGTCTTGAAATCATCAATTCCAATATCTTCAAAATGAATACCGAAAGTTTCTTCAATCACAATCACAAGATAAAGCATTCCTACAGAATTGAGTCCCAGATCCGTCGTGAGAGACATATCATCCGTCACATTTGATTCTAAAGACTTATATTTTTCATCTTGATTTATGAGAATTTCCACTAACTTTTTAACAATTTCATCTTTACTTAATTGCATTTTTTGTATCTCTTGATTTTCATGCTTGGAGTTCTTTCAAAATCTGAAGTGCGGATAATGATTTTTGAAACACGTTCAAATAAAGGCAGAGAATTATTGATTTTTTCAAGTTCCTTTGTAAGAATTTCGGTCTTGTTTTCTTCTTTGAGTTTTGCCATTTCCGTAGCACGAGGAACAACTTCCAGTGCTAAAAAATGTTTGCCACTTTCATCAATATCTTCGTAAACTTGAGAATCTTGAACAAGATTCAGCTGATTAAAATGAACTTCAACTTCTGCCGGAGAAATATTTTCGCCAGTCGGCAGAACAATGACTTCTTTTATGCGGCCCGTAATGTAAAGAAATCCGTCGTCATCAAGGCGAACCAAGTCTCCGGTTTTAAACCAGCCGCCGTCAAAAGCATTTTTATTTTCTTCCGGTTCGGCAGCATATTCGGTAAACATATTATTACCCTTGAGATAAAGTTCACCGTCAACAATTTTAAATTCCTGATTCGGATACAAAAATCCAACAGAATCAGATTTTGAAGCACTTTCAGGATTTCCGCACACAAGATTTGCAGACTCTGTTAAGCCATAGCCTGCAAAAACCGTGACATTATATTTTTTCCACTCAGAAATTAAATACGGCGGAACTGCAGCTGCCCCGCAAATTACATATTTCATTGAATCGCCAAGCATATTTTTTCCAAACTGACGAGAAAGATTCAGCGACATTTCTAGAAGGGCTGGAACAGCAACAAGGATTGTAGGTTTAAAAACTGCAATATCTTTAAACATATCCTTATTATTTTTACAAATTAAAAGTTCACTGCCGGTATATAACGAAGTCATAAGATTTCTGATTAAACCGAAAACATGAGAAAGCGGAAGTACAAGAATATATTTTTGATTAAACACGTCTTTATATCCATAGCAACCGTTCACAGTGCCCTGCATTATTGCACGATTATTTAAAATTGCGGCCTTGCTTTTGCCGGTTGTGCCGCCGGTAAACATCAAAACGGCCTCTGATTCTGGTTTTACTTCAACAATCGGGAGTTTTTCATCACTAAAATCAGAAGTTTTCAGGATATTAATGCCTTTACTTGACGCAATTTTTGTTTTTTCTTCAAGTTCCGGCGAAGTTACAAGAACTTTTGCGCCAAATTTTATACAACAGCCAAAAACTGACATTTCATCAAGATGAGCTGGCAAAATTACACAAGACAATCCAGAAGTTACAATTGCAAGATAAACTTTTACAAAATTATAAGAATTTGAACTGAGCAAAGCGACGCGCTGCCCTTTTTCAAGATTTTTCAGTAACGGTCTAAAAGCAGATACATCATTTTCCAGCTGGGCAAAAGTATATTTTTTTCCGTCAAAATCAATTGCTTTCAGTTCAGAATATTTTTGAATACAATTCTGCCACATTTGAGATATTGAATCATAATTTACAATTTTTTCAAAAGTTTCTTTATCCGTGTACTTTTTAAAAACATCAGAATTAGTCATTTTTACTCCTGTAATCTTCTGCTATTTTTTTTAGTATATTTTCTTTATTATATATTTCAGATGTTACATTCTCAATCATTTTCAGATTTGAATTTTTTGACTCGATTAATATCGGCTCCCCAGCGACAACGACGAGCCGATTAAATAATCCTTTTTTCTTTTCTATAAAAACCGGAACTACTGGTTTACCGCTTTGCATTGCCATTAAAACCATTCCAGATTTAAAAGTCTGCAAACCTTTGTTTTCAAAATTTATTTTACCTTCCGGAAAAATTGCTACAATCTGATTTTGTTTTAAAACCGAAATAATTTCGCGGAAAGTAGACATATTAAAATTTTCGCGGTCAACTGGAATGCACAAAAAATGACGGAAGAAAAAATTTTTGATTTTTGTATTAAAAAGCACCGAAAGTGCCACGATATGAAGCCTTCTGTACCAAAGTCCGTACATTAAATAGACCGGATCCATAAATCCCAGGTGATTGGAAATTACGACTGCCCCGCCCTTTATTTTTTTACAGGCGGCTTCGTTTTCATAAAGATATTTTGGGCGCCACACAAGAAATCCCGGAAACCAGAGTATAATTCGCAAAAAATCATACATAAAATACTTTAATGAAAATAATCCTCTTTTTTTATTTTTTGCACTGTTCATCTAATAATTTTCCTAATTCAATGATTTTTTCGCGTACGACTTTAGAAAGTTCCGCCATATTTTCTTTTTTAGTTTTTGTTTTATCAAAATAATCTTGAGGATAAAGAGGATTTCCGATTATGACTCTTGTCCTTTTTTTTGAAAAATATGAACCGTTTGTAAAACATGGTATAAGCGGTGCGTCGGAAGAAAATGCAACGTAAGCAAAACTTGTTTTAAATGGCAAAGGCCGTTCTTCTTCTGGACGGGGAAGTCTGCTTTCCGGAAAAATTCCAACTACTCCGCCTTTTTTTAATATATCTTCTGAAACTTTTATAAAGGAAAAATCAAAAGTCCGACGGTCAACATAAATTGCACCAAGTCTTTTTAAAAGCCAGCCCAGAACTTTTTTTTCAAACAAAACTTCTGCCATCTGATAACGCAAAGTACGGCAAAAAAAAGTAAACATAAAAACCGGATAATCAAACAATGCCGTGTGATTTGAAACAATAATTGCTCCGCCTTTTATTTTTCTGCTTTGGATTTTTTTATCTTCGTAATAATATTTTGGTCTGGAAAGAAGGTTATAAATTGACCATGCGGTAATTTTTGTAAACCAGTTAAAAGCACGAATTGAAGACATGAAATTTATTTTACCACGTTTCAGTTTATTTCTGAAGTTTAATTTAAGGTAACCTCTGAAAATTGGAATTTTTAGAAACTCCATTAAAATGTGTACCTGTGGCAGGGATTGCAGCAACCGCGAAGCGGGCCCACGCAAGCGAGGTGCAAAATTACCGGAAATTTTCAAAAATCTATGATAATTTTTTTTACTTTGAATTGCGCCGAAGCGCGGAGGCTGGAGGCGAATGCCGGAATTGCGGAAAGCCCGACGGCACAAAGTGCCGGACCACCCGTAAAAAAATAAAAATTTGACAATTCAGTATTCTCAGTTAAAATATGTGTAAATAATAAAAAAAAGGAGTTTGTATGGGCGTATTTGCTTTGGTTGCTGGTATTCTTTCATTACTCAGCAGTACTATTGGTGGAGTATTCAGTCTTGGATGGGTAGGTTCGATTCTTGGTATTTTTGCAATTATTTTTGGTGCAATTTCTGCAAAACGAAGTAAAACCGGAAAAGCTGGAATGATTCTTGGAATTATTGCACTTACTTGGGGTATTATTGCTACGATTGTTTGTGTTATATGCCTTGGTGCTGCCGCAGGATTGGCAGATTGGTCTAGTCTATTATAAAATACAAAAAAAATTAAAATGGGCCGGTGAAATAATGCGGCTCATTTTTTTTTGCAATCTTCAATTTTGACTATGTTTCCTTTTATTAATCTTGGTTTTATAAAAATCCCGCTTTATGGTCTTTGCATTGTTCTTGGAATATTTTCCGGGGCTTTTATTGTTTTTAAGGGATGTAAAAAAAAGCAAAAAGATTTTTATTCTTTTATTATAATTGCGGCACTTGTTACTTTTTTTAGTTTTATTGGCGCAAAACTTCTTTTCCTGGTCATAACGTATCCGTTAAAGGACATTCCAAAAATCATTTTTTATATGCTTTTTAAATCAAAACAAACGCAACTTGGCGAAGGTTTTGTTTTTTACGGAGGATTGATTTTCGGATGTTTTGGATATTTTCTTGGCAGTTTAATTTCTAAATGCAAAATCAATTATTTTTTTGAAGAATTGACTTTTCTTGTTCCGTGGTGCCATGGTTTTGGAAGATTGGGTTGCTTTTGTGGCGGATGCTGCTATGGCATTTTATATAATGGACCTTTTGCTGTTTATTATCACAATCCAATTACAAGTGTAACGCCTGATACTGGAATTTTTCCCGTTCAACTTTTGGAATCGCTTTTGATGATTATTTTTGCAGTCATTATGATTTTTAGATATTTTAAGGGTAAAAAAAATTCCGTGATTTTTTACGTTTTATATTACAGCGTAATCAGATTTTTTCTTGAATATTTACGTGGCGACACAGAAAGAAAAAGTTACGGTGCTTTCTCGACTTCACAGTGGATAAGCATTTTTCTTTTTGTCTTAGCCTGCGGACTCATAATTTTTATGATTTTCAGAAAACGAAAAGAATCTTCAAAAAACAAATTCTGACAAGTTAAGTGTTCTGCATTAAAATAATTGCTATGGAAAAATTATTTGAAAAAGAAAAATGCTGTTCGGAAAATCCTAAATGGGAACAGGCAATAAAAAGAGAAAACACACTTTACAATAGAAATAACTCTATACGTTCGGAATTTGAAAGGGATTACACGCGGCTTTTACATTCACAGGCGTTCAGCAGACTTAAGCATAAAACTCAGGTTTTTTATTCACCGCATAATGATCATATTTGTACAAGGATGGAGCATGTTCTGCACGTTGCTTCTGTTGCGACGACCATTGCAAAATCTCTGGGATTAAATGAACAGCTCACTCAGTCAGCGGCCATTGGTCATGATATTGGGCACGCTCCGTTTGGACATCACGGCGAGGATTGTCTGAACAGACTTCTGGAACAAAAACAGGGCGCGAATGCTCCAAAAAAATTCTGGCATGAACGAAATTCTTTATTTTTTGCAGACTATATTGAAACTTTGTACGATCCTGATGGAGTTGCCCGTCCTCTTGATTTAACTTACGCCGTTCGTGATGGACTTATCTGTCATTGTGGCGAAATTGATCAGCAGGGAATTAAACCGCGGGACGAAGCAATTGACCTTTATTCAATAAAACGTCCGGGAATTGTACAGCCGTTTACCTGGGAAGCCTGTGTTGTTAAAGTTTCTGACAAAATTGCATTTTTGGGTCGCGACATTCAGGACGCATTCACTTACGGAATAATCAATAATATGACGGCCTACCGCCAGATGCGCGAAATTGTCGGTAGTACGCTCGGAATTCCTGCAAAAGGAACTCAGTCCATGCGCAGTGGTCGGGCAGTAAATCCTTCAGTTTTAATAAATGATTTGATTGTTGATTTGTGCAATTCTTCTTCTCCGGAAAAGGGACTTTGTTTTTCTGAAAATTATTTTAAATTTTTACAGGAAATCAAGAAATTCAACTTTAATTTTATTTATAATCACTGGCGACTTCAGGAATTTGCAATCTATGCAGAAAATATAATTCAGACAATTTTCCGCCTGCTTATGAAAACTCACGCCTATGTAAAAACTGGCAAGGTTTATATTGCACTAAAACGCTACCCTAACCTGCGCGAAAGTTTTGAAGAATGGCTCATAAAATATACGGTTTATCAGCCTTATAACAAGACAACCGGAAAATTTGAAAATATCAAAAAAGGGAAAAAATGGAATACGCCGGTTGTTTTTGATATAACTGATGAAGATTCTTATAAAAAATGTGTAATTGAATATATTTCGGGAATGACCGACCAGTACGCAATAAAGGTCTACGAAGAAATCATTACATTTTAAAACGCAAAACAAGGCACTGACAGTTTGACGGTGCCTTGCTTTTAGATTTAAAAAAGAAAACCTCTAAAAATCGCAATTTTTAGAGGCAACTTTGAAAACCAGATTAAATTCTGTGCATTGCAGAAAAAACTTTTTCACTCATAGTGTTGATTTCAACTCCCATTTCAGAACTGATTTTTTCAAGTTCTTTTCTGGTTTCATCAACTGAAATATCTGATTCGTTTAATTCTACCATCATCATCATGACAAAATTTCCAGAAAGAATTGTCTGAGAAATGTCTTTAATATTGATTTTGTGTTCTGCAAGAAATGCACTGACCTTTGCAATAATACCAACCTTATCGCTTCCAACAACTGTAATAATCGCGTTCATAAATTTTTCCTCCCGAAAACTAAAAATTATTTCCTAATGTTGCTGCCATAACAGCTTTTATTGTATGCATTCGGTTTTCAGCTTCATCAAAAACAACTGACTGTGAACATTCAAAAACTTCGTCGGTAACTTCCATTGCCGTAAGTCCAAATTTCTGATTAATTTCTTTGCCAATTTTTGTGTTTAAATCATGAAAAGACGGCAAATCATGCATAAAAATTGCATTCGGTTTTGCCATTTTCAAGACATCCATATTTACCTGATATGGTTTTAAATCTTTAATACGCTCTGCCCAAACTTCATCAGGTTCCCCCATGCTTACCCAAACGTCCGTATAAAGAATATCAGCGTCTTTGGTAGCCTTAT
The DNA here is from genome assembly GCA_963648145.1 of bacterium. Lineage (GTDB taxonomy): Bacteria > Spirochaetota > Spirochaetia > Treponematales > Treponemataceae > Treponema_D. Next base: position 49,125 of record CAVJCY010000012.1, read on the forward strand.
GAACATCAGTTTCAAGAGTAATTGAACCACCACTTGCATTGCACCATGGTTCACATTCTTGTAGCAGTTCTTTTGACGGACAATATTTTTCCGGAGCACAAAGAACAAGATTCAAGCCAAGTTTTGCACAAACAATACTCAAGGAATTTCCAATATTGTAACGTGCATCACCGTAATAAACTAATTTCAAGCCCTTTAATTTTCCGTAATGTTCGCGAATTGTAAGCATATCGGCAAGCATTTGCGTCGGATGATATTCGTTTGTAAGCCCGTTCCATACAATTTTTCCAGAATATTTTGCGAGTTCTTCCACAAGTTTCTGTTCATAACCGCGGTATTCAATGCCGTCGAACATTCTGCCAAGAACACGGGCAGTATCCGCAATACTTTCTTTTTTTCCAATCTGAGACCCTTCTGCAAGATATGTCGTTTGAATTCCCAAATCGTGAGCAGCAACTTCAAATGCGCAACGTGTTCTTGTACTTGTTTTTTCAAAAATGAGGGCAATATTTTTTCCACGATGAATATCAACTGGAATATTTTTCTTTTTCTTTTCCTTTAAATCTGCAGCTAAATCCAAAAGACTGATAATTTCTTCCGGAGTAAAATCTTTTAGTGTAAGAAAGTTTCTTCCTGTTAAATCACATGCCATAAAAGCACCTCGAAAAATAATAATGAAAGTAATATTTTAACAAAATAAATAAACATTGAACAGTGTAAAATTGTGCATCACACAGAAAAATCAAAGAAGCAAAAAAAATGCCTTGCAGTAAAAATTACCACAAGGCACCCCAATTAACTAAAACTAGTAACTAAAATTAATTACCATTTCTTTTCAATCTGGTCACAAATGTTAAGTTCTTCGCCATCAGGATTAATCTGGAAGAATTTAGCCTTTTCCATATTTGGAACAACGTTTACAGAATCTCCCAAACGGAAATCAGCATTTGCGCTTGTATTAACAATAATCTGCTGACCTTTGTTAGATACAAGGTAAAGATGTGTAGAAGCACCAAGAGGTTCTTTGTTTACAATCTTCATCTGCATATCATCTTTTGCAGCTGGTTTGTCAACATAAGTCAAATCTTCAGGGCGAACACCAAAAGAAACTTCTTTGTTTACATATTCTTTAAGATATTTTGCCTGTTCTGCTGTAGGATTAATTTCAAAAGAACCTTCATCACAAACAATAGCACCATTCTTTTCAAGAACTTTTACAGTCAAGAAGTTCATCGGAGGTGTTCCAATAAATCCTGCTACGAATTTGTTAATCGGATTGTTGTACAGGAACAAAGGAGCACCAATCTGCTGAATGATACCGTCTTTCATTACAACGATTTTTGTACCCAAAGTCATAGCTTCAATCTGGTCGTGAGTTACATAAATCATTGTTGCCTGAAGTCTATTGTGCAATGCAGCCAATTCAGAACGCATTGTTACACGGAGCTTAGCATCAAGGTTAGAAAGTGGTTCATCAAACAAGAATACTTTTGGATTACGAACAATAGCACGTCCAACGGCAACACGCTGACGCTGACCACCGGAAAGTGCCTTTGGTTTACGGTCAAGATACTGAGTAAGGTCAAGCTGTTTTGCAGCATCACGAACACGACGATCAATTTCTGCCTTGTCCATTTTACGAATCTTCAATCCAAATGCCATGTTATCATAAACAGTCATATGAGGATAAAGAGCGTAGTTCTGGAATACCATGGCAATATCACGATCCTTTGGTGGAACGTCGTTCATTTCAATGCCATCGATGTACAGTTTACCTTCGGAAATATCTTCCAAACCAGCAATCATACGGAGAGTTGTTGACTTTCCGCATCCTGAAGGACCTACGAATACGCAGAATTCCTTGTCTTCTACAGTGATATTAGAATTACTAACGGCACGAACACCACCGTCGTAGATTTTTCCAATACCCTTAAGCTCTACTTTTGCCATTTAATTTGGCCTCCTAATAGGGTTATATTATCAGTTATAATTTTACGCCCTAAGGCAGTGTAAGTCAAATTAAAAAAACAAGTTCTAACAGATTTTTTTGAAATAAAATTTTTTGAAGATTAGTTATGAGGGAACCTCTAAAAATTGCAATTTTTACGAGGTTCCCATAATTTAATTCCTGATTATTTTGCGTTTTTTCTATACTTCTCTGCTAATTTCATTTTTCCTTTCTATTCTTAATTGCTTAAAATTCTGCAAATCTTTTCAGCTTGTTTTTTATAAACTTCATCATTGTAATGTACTGGATTTAATCCCAAATAATGATCTTTTTTTCCTAATGGATTTTTGTAAGGCGATATATACTTCGAATTTGGTAAATATTTTTTTAAAATTTCTGTTAATTTATTACAAAAATCGACTTTTTGTTTATAAAAGTCAGCATTTTCATATTCAATCATTTTATTATTTTCATCGGTATAATACCTGCATGAATCAAACTGATTAACAATTATAT
>CAVJCY010000013.1:0-47192 GCA_963648145.1 bacterium
TGGACTTGGCATTTGGCCCAGGGAGAATAAAAAAAAATCAGTCGTCAGACGTGTTATGTGTTGTATAAAACACGAAAATCCTATAACATATCTTTTCAAACTCACAATTACTAATATTGTGTTCAAATAGGCAAAATTTGGTGCCATTGGTGCCATGGAGGAATAAATGGTCAAAATCAGACTTAAGAGATTTGGTACAAAAAAACGTCCAACTTACCGTGTAGTTGTTCAGGACTCTCGTAAGCCACGTGACGGTGCATGTATCGAAGAAATTGGAACTTATCAGCCAATTGCGTGTGAAGGATCACAGGTTTCAATTGATTTGGACAGAGCAAAGTACTGGATTGGAGTTGGAGCACAGCCAACAGACATTGTTAAGAAATTGATGAATGTTCAGTCTGCAAAAGCAGCAAAGTAAGTTTTAGAGGAGCGGAAAATGGAAAAAGACCTGATTGAATACATTGCAAAATCATTGGTCGATGATCCGGCAGCTGTTTCTGTAACTGAAACTGAGGGTGAAAGAGGTAAAGTGCTTCAGCTTAAAGTTGCTGATAGTGACATCGGAAAGGTAATCGGTAAGTATGGCCGTATTGCCAAGGCTATGAGAACTGTTTTGAGTGCTTCGGCCGTAAAAGATGGTGTTCATTATAGTCTTGATATTCTGGATTAACGGAATTTTCTGATGGAAAAAGAGCAGCTTACAGTTGGTTTCATTCGGGGAACTCACGGTTTTTCGGGTGAATGTAAGGTTGAAAGTGCTTCCGGCGAGTATGAACATATTGCCAGATTGAAGGAAGTTACTTTGCAGAATGGTACGAATACAAGAGAAGTTCAGGTTGAATCTTCGGCTCTTGCCTGTAATACCATGTATGTCAAATTTAAGGGAATTGATTCTGACGTTGATATTAAAAAATACAACGGTTGGTCTATTGTGGTTCCTAGAAAGTTCGCTAAACCTTTACAAAAGGATGAGTGGTACTTTGAAGATTTAAGAGACTGTTCCCTTGTTTATGAAGGGGATGACGATCCGGTTGATGATAAGAAAACTGCAAAACAGAAAAAATCGGTTGTTGTAGGAACTATCACAGACGTATTGGAAGGCGGAGGTGGTTACTTGTTAGAAGTTTCTCTCTCCGAAAGTTGTGACCGAAAAGTTCTGATTCCTTTCCGTAATCAGTTTATTGGAAAGGTAGATGTGAAGAACGGTACGGTGCAATTGATGCACCTCTGGATTCTGGAGTAATTCCATGAAATTTACTGTGCTGACCTTATTTCCTGATATTGTTAAGGCTTTTTTTGAAAACTCAATCATGGCCAAAGCAGTGGAAAAGGAAATTATTGCTTACGATTTAGTGAATATCAGAGATTTTTCTCTTGATAAACACAAAACATGTGATGACGGAACGTATGGAGGTGGTGCTGGTCAGCTGATGATGGCAGAACCTCTTGGAAGAGCTCTTGACAGTGTAAATGCGAAGAAAAAATACGTAATTTACGTTACTCCGAGCGGAAAAACACTTACACAGAAGATGGCTCAGGAATTAAGTTGCAAAGACGAACTTGTTTTTATCTGTGGTCGGTACGAAGGTATAGATCAGAGAATTATTGATTCGTATGTTGATGCTGAAATTTCTATTGGCGATTATGTAATGTCTAGTGGAGAAGTTGCGGCAACGGTTGTTATTGATACGGTTTACAGACTTGTGGACGGTGTTATAAACAGCGAATCTTTGGAAGAAGAGAGTTATTGTGACGGACTTTTGGAGTATCCTCAGTATACTCGTCCGGTTGAATACAATGGAATGAAAGTTCCAGATGTTCTTTTGAGCGGAAATCATGAGGAAATTCGAAAGTGGCGGCTGAAAAGGCGGATAATGAAAACTCTTGCGAACAGACCTGATTTAATCATGGATGCAAGAAAGAGCGGAAAATTAAGCTCTGAAGCCGAAAAGATGATTGAGGAAATAACAGAACAGTTTTTTGAAAAAACTCAGCCTAAAAAGAAAAGGCGGAAACTTCATAAAACTGAAAATTAAAAGGAGATCATAATGGATCTTATTAAAACAATTGAAGAAACACAGAAAAGACCTGGAGCACAGGAATTCAATGTTGGTGATACTGTAAAAGTTTACTTCAAGATTATTGAAGGCAAGACAGAACGTATTCAGATTTTTGAAGGACTTGTTCTTTGTATGAAAAATGAAGGCGCACGTCGAACATTTACAGTTCGTAAGATTTCTTACGGTGTTGGTGTTGAACGTGTATTCCCTTATAACAGCCCACGTATTCAGAAGGTAGAAGTTGTTCGTCCTGGTAAAGTACGCCGTGCTAAACTTTATTACATTCGTGATAAGATTGGTAAGGATGCAAAAGTTAAGGCTTTGGTTGGGGCAAAGGTTACTGAAGCTCTTGCTGCTCGCAATGCACGTGCGTCTGAAGCTGCTGCTGCAAAAGAAGAAAAAGCTTCTGATGCTCAGTAATCAACTTTAGAAAACTTTATAAAACAGGAGGTATGAGATATTTACATATCTCCTGTTTTTTTTTTAACGTGTTTTTATGAAATTAAGCACAGGACTTGCGGTAAATAATCAAAAAATCTCTCAAAATGTAAAAATGCTTGCGGAAGGGAGTTCTGTGCGTGTTGTTATTACCGGCAAAAAACAAGATGGCAGATATGAAGGTTCTGTTGCAGGCGTAAAAGTTAATATAAGGTCGGGGAAAGTTTTTCAAAAAGGCAGTGAATTTGTTGCGACGGTGACTTTGCAGAACGGCAAAATTCATTTGATTCCTGAAAATGCGAATGTAAAAATAGAAAATATCGTTTTTGTTGAAAATGCAAAAATCACTCAGATTTTGAACGGTCTTGGTCTGCCCGAAAACGAAATTACAAAAAATATTTTATTACAGTTAAAACAACTTGGTTTGCCACTTGATTCAGATTCTATAGCCAAAATTTATAATTTTCTTGCAAAAAACAAGGGAAAGAAAAAAAATCTTGCGAGTTTTGTAGTAATTCTTGAGCAAAAAGGAATTAAACTGACGGAAAATCAGATTGCAGAACTTCTTGATGAACTTGATTTTGAAACTGATTCTGAAAATAAAAATAATTTTGAAAATAAAATTAATGAAGATAGAAAAATAAATCTTGAAAATGAAATTTTTGGCGAATTAAAAAAATATATCAGTGATGTTCTTAAAATTTTGCCGGAAAAAGAAGATGTGCGGAGCGGAATTTTAACTTTGTTGAATCATATTCAAAAAAAGGACGTTCACGGCAATAATTGGATTTTTCTGCCATTTGAAATTTGTAGTCTTGAAAAAGAAATGTTAAATGAAAAAACTGACGGAAAAGGTCTTTTTGCCTTTTTGATGGACGAATATCTGAGTTTAAAAAAACTGAATATTGGATACAAAAATTTGAATGATGGAAACGAAAGTAATTTTTCTGTGAATTTTGAAGAAAACAGGGTAAAAGAAATTTATTTTTATATTGACGGAAAAGAAAAAAAATCTGAAAAAATTATAACTGAACTGAAAAAGAAATTTAATAATGCTGAGGTTTTCTGGGCGGAAAAGGAAAATATAGAGTTTACAGCAGCGGGAAATGAAAAGTTCTTTTCTGCGGGAGGTTATTTTTGAAAAAAGCGGTTGCAATAAAATATCCTGACGGTGCAGAAATTCCGTTTATAACGGCAAAGGGACATGGTGAACTAGCTGACAAAATTGTTGAAATAGCAGAAAAAAATAACGTAAAAATTGAAAACGATACATTTTTAGTTGATATTCTTGACGTTCAGAAAGTTGGAGATGCAATTCCGGAAGAGGCCTGGCAGGCTGTCGCGAAAATTCTTGCATTTCTTCTGGAAATTAAAAAGTAGTCTTTTTGCGTAAGCGATTGTAAGGGTTGCGAAGCAAGATTTTGCAGGCGAAGTGCCATTGTTCTGGCACGTAGCGCAAAAGCCGGAGGCGAATGCCGTAGCCCTGAAAAGCGCGACCTGCCGCTTGTAAGACGGAAGATTTTTTTATTCACAGAATTACGAGCGGCAGGATACGCCCATAATCTGATTTTTTAAATGACCAAAAACGCCCTTTTTACTATAATGTGGCTATGTACAGACTCTATGTTGAAAGAAAGCCGGGTTTTGAAAACGAGGCTAAAAGTTATTTGTCACAGATTAATGGTTTTTTGGGAATTTCTAGTGTTACTAAAATTCGGTTCCTGAATCGTTACGACATTGAAAATGTAAGTGATGATGTTGCAAAAATTGCGGCTACTCGTGTTTTTTCTGAACCACAGAGCGATTTTGTTACTTTTGACTGCCTGCCACAGACGGATGGTAAAAAAATTATCTGGGAATATTTGCCGGGGCAGTATGATCAGCGCTCTGATAGTGCAGAACAGTGTATTTCTTTGCTGAGGGCAGGGCTTTCTGGTGTTGAAACAAAGTCTGAACCACCTGTTGTTCGCTGTGCAAAAATTGTTATTCTTGATGGCGACGTTTCTGACGCGGAAGTTTTGAAAATTCAGGAATATTTAATCAATCCTGTTGATTCGCGTCTTACTGATGATAAAAAGCCTGAAACTTTAAAAATGAAAATTGAAACTCCTTCTGATATTCCAGTTGTGGAAGGTTTTATTACCTGGAATGACGATGAGTTGGAATCTTACCGCCAGAAAATGGGGCTTGCAATGGATCTTGCCGATATAAAATTCCTGCAAGACTATTTTAAGGGCGAAAAACGTGATCCTGTGGAAACTGAAGTGCGTGTTCTTGATACTTACTGGTCTGATCACTGCCGCCACACAACTTTCTTGACAGAACTTAAGGATATAAAAGTTGAGGACGGGCCTTATGCTCCGTTGTTCAAAAAATCTTTGGAAAATTACAATGAAATGCGCACTGATTTGTATGCCGGTCGCAAAGATAAGCCTGTTTGCCTTATGGATATGGCTGTAATTGGAATGAAATATCTTAAAAAGCATGGAAAGCTTGAAGATATGGAAGTTTCTGAAGAAAACAACGCCTGCTCTGTTTATATTGATGTTCACTATACCGCTGATGAAAACGGAAAAAAATTAAATCCTGATGATAAAAAAGCTACAGAACGCTGGCTTATGATGTTCAAAAATGAAACTCATAATCACCCGACAGAAATTGAACCTTTTGGTGGAGCCGCAACTTGTCTTGGTGGAGCAATTCGAGATCCTCTTTCTGGACGTTCTTGGGTTTACCAGTCAATGCGAATTACCGGAGCGGCAGATCCTACTGTGCAGTTGAAAGACACTCTGAAAGGAAAACTTCCGCAGGTAAAAATTTGCCGTGAAGCTGCTCAGGGATTTTCTTCGTACGGAAATCAAATTGGGCTGACGACAGGTCAGGTTCAGGAAATTTATCATCCTGGATATGTTGCAAAACGAATGGAACTTGGTGCTGTAATTGCGGCTGCTCCGCTTGATACTGTTATTCGCGAACGACCGGAACCGGGTGATATTATTATTTTACTTGGTGGTGGAACCGGACGCGACGGAATTGGCGGTGCGACGGGGTCTTCAAAAGTTCATACTGTAAAGTCTGTTACTACTGCTGCTGCTGAAGTTCAAAAAGGAAATGCCGTTGAAGAACGAAAAATTCAGCGTTTGTTCCGAAATAAAGAAGTCAGTCTGATGATTCGACGGTGTAATGATTTTGGTGCGGGCGGTGTTTCTGTTGCTGTCGGTGAACTGGCCCCTGGACTTGATATTAATCTTGATAATGTCCCGAAAAAATATGAAGGATTGAACGGCACGGAACTTGCAATTTCTGAAAGTCAGGAACGAATGGCGGTTGTTGTAAAAAAGTCTGATGTTGACCGTTTTATTGCTGCCGCTCAGAAAGAAAATTTGAATGCGGTTGTAGTTGCAACTGTTACTGATACAAATCGTCTTGTAATGAAATGGCGCGGTAAGGTGATTGTTGATTTAGGCAGGGAATTTCTTGACGCGGCTGGTGCTCATCATGAGGCGGTTGCAAGTATTGAAAGTCCTTCGGCTCCGGAAACTTCTCCGCTTGTAAACCCTTTGGATTGTGTAAAAGAAGAATTAGAAAAAGATGTAAAATGTGAAGGCTGTGTAGAAAATCACTTAAAATCTGCATGGCTTAAAAATATGTCTGATCTTGCCTGCTGCAGTCAGCGCGGACTTGGTGAACGTTTTGACGGTTCAATTGGTGCTTCTACGGTTTTGTTCCCGTACGGCGGAAAATATCAGAATACGCCGGAAGCTGGAATGTCTGCGAAAATCCCGGTTGTAACGCCGCGCGAAACTTCCACTGTTTCTATGATGTCTTATGGTTTTGATCCGCGGGTTGGGCAGTGGTCTGCATGGCACGGAGCAAAAACTTCAGTTCTTTCTTCGCTTGCAAAAATCACTTGTATTGGCGGTAAGGCGCGCACAAGTCGTTTGTCTTTTCAGGAATTTTTTGGACGCGCAGTAAGCGAAAAGACTTGGGGGTATCCATCTGCAGCTTTGCTTGGCTCTGTTGATGCTCAGATTGAATCTGGTTGTGCTTCTATTGGCGGTAAAGATTCTATGTCTGGAACTTTTGAGGATATTAATGTTCCTCACACTCTTGTAAGTTTTGCCGTAACTCATGACGAGGCAAAAAATGTTACAAGCGGTTCGTTTAAGTCTGCAAAGAACGGAATTTATCTTGTGAGCGTTCCTTATTCTGAACTTTTGGATCCTGATTATGATGTTTTCCTTTCAAATTCTGATGCACTTTATGAATTGAATAAAGACGGCAAAATTTCTGCAATGTATCCGGTTGGTGCTGGTGGAATTGCTGAAGCCGTTACAAAAATGGCAATGGGAAATATGATTGGGGCCGAAATTGACGGTAGAAGTGTAAAAAATCTTTTTGTTCCGACTTACGGTAATATTATTGTAGAAACTAAAGAAGATTTGGCAAAAGGATTTGTCGTAAATACTGTGACAAAAATCGGGGAAACAATTTCTGAACGATGCATAAAAGTTTTGAATGCAGAAATTGGCGGAATTGTAAATCCTTGCGTGACTATTTCTCTTGATGACTGTTTGAAATCATGGGAAGGCAAACTGAGTGAAGTATACCCTGAAGTTTCCGGTTATCCATTGCAGAATGAATTGCCAGAGTGGGCAAAATCTGTGCACACTTCTTTGATTGAAGTGCGAAGAAATCCATCGTTTAGCATTGGAAAGACAAAGCCAAAAGTTTTGCTTCCAGTTTTCCCTGGAACAAACTGTGAATATGATATGGCCAGGGCATTTAATCTTGCCGGAGCAAATACAAAAATCTTAGTTCTCAGAAATAAAAATCCTCAGATGCTTGAAGAATCGCTTTCTGAACTTGAAAAAGAATTGAAAGACACTCAGATTCTTGCCTTAAGTGGTGGTTTTTCTGCGGGGGATGAACCTGATGGTTCTGCTAAATTTATTGCAAATGTGCTTAAAGCCGGAAAAATTTCAGATCAGGTTATGAATCTTCTGAAAAAACGTGATGGACTTGTTCTTGGAATTTGTAACGGTTTTCAGGCACTTGTTAAGACAGGTCTTGCGGTTTACGGTGAAATTTGTGACATCAAAGAAGATATGCCGACTTTAACTTACAACAGAATTGGTCGACATATTTCTAGAATTGTCAGAACAAGAATTGTAAGTGCTGCCAGTCCTTGGGCTTTGCATCCGTCTGTAATTGATGAAAGAAATCACCTGATTGCAGTTTCTCACGGAGAAGGAAGATTTGTAGTAAATCCTGAACTGGCTGAAAAATTATTTAAAAACGGTCAGGTATTTACTCAGTATGTTGATGAATTTGGTGTTCCTGCCATTACTGAACCGGATAACCCAAACGGTTCTGCATTTGCAATTGAAGGAATTACATCTCCGGACGGTCATGTTTTGGGAAAAATGGGACATTCAGAGCGCGGAGTTGGCATGGAAACTAACGGTTCTTCATTTGATTTGTTCAAAAATGTTGGCGGAAATCCTGTTACAAATAAAAATGAAACTACCTGCGAAAATATTTTTGCCGCTGGCGTTGCATATTTCAAATAAGTTTTTTATAGGATAAAAGAATGAAGAATAAAATTTTACCACTGTTGTCAGTTTTTGTAATTTTACTTTGCCTTGCATCCTGTAAAAACTCTTCTGCGTTGATTGATTCAGAAGGCTGCTTTATTGATATGAACAGTGCAATTGAAGATGCCCGCAAAAATAACCGTGAAATTCTGGTTTTAATCACTGCTCAAGGCGAAGGAACCAGTGCAGAAAACGAGGATTTTTTGAATTCAGTTTTAAAAACAGAAGATTTTAAAACACGGATTGCTTCAAAATACACTGTGATGCATGCAAATTTTACAGATGAGCTTTATGAAGGTACTCTCGCAAAAGATGAATCAAAGGCCGCTAAAAAAGTTGCCGAAGAAAATCAAAACTTGTTGAATGGATATTTGTACCTTGTGCAGTTGTTGATGCCGGAGCAGAGCCCTGCATATTTTCTGATGTCAAAAGATGAATATATGTTAACGGAAATTAAACATCAGGGCGAATTAAATTCCGCAGAAGATTTTGAAAATGCCATAAATCAGTATTCTGATGTTGTTGTTCAAATTGAAAATCTCATTGAAAAAACAAAATCTAATGATGAATCAGAAAAAATCAAGGCAATTAATGATCTTTTTGAAGGCACTTATCCGTATTATCGCGTTTTTCTTGCAGATTTAGTTGAACAGGGAATAAAACTTGATAAAAATAATCAGTACGGTTATTTGAGTAAATTTCTTCTTGCTGATGCGGAAAATAGTGCCTTTGTTGCTTACACGGAACAAAATCTGGAAGCGGCAGTAAGTGCATATCTTAACATTTGTACAAATGAATTTCTTGAGCCAATTGATAAACAGCAGGCTTATTATATGGCCGCTTATTATCTTATGTTTTCTGGCAGTACGGATATTACGGAAATTACACAATATTTGCAGTACGCAATTCAGGCGTATCCTGAAGGTCCTGATGTTCCTGTAATTCAGCAGACAATTGATGCAATCGCCGCCTCTTATGACCAGAATATGGGAGCGCAGATTTCTAATTAATGGGACGACCTCAGCTTTATCAGATAATTCTTCTTGTCGTACTCATAACACTTTCAATGCTGTTTTCTATTTCTGAGAGCAGTATTCTAGGTATGAACCGCCTGCGCCTTAGTATTTTAAAAAAGAAAAAGGACAGGCGGGCTTTAAGAATTTCAAAACTTCTTGAAAAAAAAGAAGAACTCATAAATACCCTTCTGATTTCAAATGATTTAGTAAATATTTTTACTTCCTCGATAATTGCATCATTTGCACTCCAGATTTTTGGTGACAGCGGAGTAGGTTATGCGACTCTTGCAGCTACGGTTTTGCTTTTGATTTTTGGTGAAATTACTCCAAAGACTATTTCTACGCGCTGCCCTGACAAAATTGCTTACGGTCTGAGTGGTTTTGTAAAAATTGTCACGATTATTATGAAACCGCTGGTAATTGTAATCACTTTTATTTCAAAATGGGTTTTGCGGATTTTTGGAATTAAAACTGAAAAGAAAAATCAGTCATATACGGAAGAGGATATAAAAACTTTTTTTGATTTGAGCGAAGAAAACGGTCTGATTGAAGAATCTGAAAACAGAATGATGAGTCAAGTTTTTAAGTTTTCAGATTTGGAAGCCCAGGATATTATGGTGCCACGTACAAAAATTCGGGCTGTAAATGAAGAAATAAAGTTTTCAGAAATTCTTGAATTAAGCGAGCGCACCGGATTTTCGCGATTTCCGGTTTATAAAAAATCTATTGACGACATTACCGGCGTAATTTATTTGCGCGATTTAATAAAATATAAAAGTCATCCTTCTGATTTTGATTTGAAAAAAGTGATGCGTCCGCCACTTTTTATTCCCGGAACAAAAAAAATGTCTTCTGTTCAGTCAATTCTTTTTGATAACTGCCAGTCTATTGCGATTATTATTGATGAATATTCTGGAACGGACGGCATTTTGACGGAAAAAGATATTTCCCGCGAAATTTTTGCTTTACCGGGCGATAAATCTTTACGCGGTAAAGTTTTTGATTTTGATTCGGTTGAAAATAAAGATGATTTTGAAGTAAACGGTCTTGTCCTTTTAAAAGTTATATGTGAAGCTTTTCATCTTGATTTAGATTCTGACGTGAACGAAACAATCGGCGGCTGGGTTACAGAAAAACTTGGAAGAATTGCAGTTGCCGGCGATAAAGTTGAATGTGGAGGCCGCCTTTTTATTGTTCAGAAAGTTCAGTCAAACAGAATTGAGCGTTTGCGCATTTTGAAAAAACAAGAAACTGAGGAGAAAAATTCATGACCGTTGTTCTAAAAATTCTTCAGTTTATACTTCTTATTTTGTGTGTTGGATTTTTTACTTCTTCGGAAACCGCATACCTTTCGTTAAATCAGTTGAAAGTGCGCCGAATGATTGATGAAAAGCGTAAAAACGCGCGCCTTGTAGAAAAATTAAAAGGCAATATGGACAAATTGCTGACGACAGTGCTGATTGGAACGAATTTTTTAACGTCTTTTACATCCGCTCTTGTAACTGCCCTTGTTTTGATGGTTTTAGGAGATTCACGTCTGAATAATCTTGTGCCTTTTATAACTGCATTTTTTATTACAACTTTTGGTCAGATTGTTCCAAAAACTGTTGCTGGAATTTATCCTGAAAAAATAGCGTCGTTTTCATCTCAGCCACTTAGATTGCTTGAAATTATATTTTTTCCTGTAATCTTGATTTTTCAAAAACTTTCGTCATCAGTTGTAAAACTTGCAGAAAAAATCATGAAAAACTCAGACCCGATTATTACGGAAGAAGAACTGAAAACTTTGATTGCACTTGGCGAAAAAGAAGGTACGATTGAGCGCGGCGAAAGCAGAATGATGAACCGCCTTATAAAATTCAATGATTTATGTGTTCACGACATTATGAAGCATAAAAATTTTGTCCGAATGTTGAATTATGATGATGATTTTGAGCAGATGGTTTTGAGATTTGATAAATACGGGTATTCAATTATGCCGGTTTATAAAGAAAATCAGGATAATATTGTCGGGATTGTGGATTATAAAACGGTTTTGTATGCGGAAAATACCGTTACCGCCGGAAAAATCATGCAGAAAGTAAATTATGTTCCAGGAACTTTTAGTGTTCTGGAAATGCTTAACCGCTTTAGACAGGAAGAATATCGTTTTGCGGTTGTTTTAAATGAGCAGGGGCAGACTTCCGGCATTATCACCATGGAAGATATTATTCGGATGGTTTTTGGCCGGATGACTGTGGAAGAAAATCTTTATAACCAGGTTGCACCAGAAGAAAAAATAAAAATTATTTCGCAAAATACAATTTTAATGCCCGGTGAAATGAAGATTGAAGAGGCCAATGAAATTTTAGGTTTGGATTTAGTTTCTGAACATTTTATGACAATTGGCGGCTGGATTCTTGAACAGTTTGGGCATCTTCCATCTACCGGTGAAATTATAATTCACGAAAAAACAATTTTTCAGATTGAAGAAATCCTGCAGCACAGAATTGTGACGGTTCGGGTTATAAAAAATCAGCAGTAGATTTTGGCATCTGGTAAAAAATCATTTACAATGCTTTATTTAGAGAGCCGTTCGAGTTTTAATTCGTTAAAATACAACTAATTAAAACATCGCGTTTTCAGAATTACCTCTAAAAATTGCAATTTTTAGAGGTAACTATTTTTATTTTTCGCGAAGTACGTCTGCAAAATAACCGGAAGATGAAATAGGTTCGCCATCATTTGTAAGATGATTTGTGTCGCCTAAGCGTTCAACGCGGAACCAGGCTTGACCTTTTAGTCTTTCTTCGGAATTGAGAATTGTTACGGAAGTTGGTGCTACAAAAAATCCTTGCCAAAGTTGCATTGGCGACATTCCTACCAGATGAGAAATAATTGCAAACATTACGCCCAAGTGGCAGAAAAATACCAGTGTTTTTTCCTGAGGGTAGTCGTCTTTTACGGATTTTAAATGATATTTTTCTATAGGTTCTGACCAGTTGTGATTTTGAACAGGATTTTTTACATCATAAAAGCCTTTTGAGTTTCTGATATAGCCGTAATTTTTAAGAATTCCGTCAATTCCGTCAGTTACGGTCTTGTAATGCTCTTTTATTTTTCCTTCTTGCATAAAATCTGATTCTGCCCAGTTTTCTTTGTCAAAAAATGCTGTGTCAGAATTATAAAATTCTGGGAGTAAATCCCAGCACATTGTTTCTTTGCCGGCGAGATTTTTGTCTGCAAAATCTTTCGGATATTTTGTTTTGTAATAAAATTCCTGAAGCCAGTCGCAGATTTTTGCTGTTCTGCCAAGTTTTTTTAGTGACGGTTCTGCAGTTGCACGTGCGCGTCCAAGTGGTGAACAATAAAATTCTGTGATGTTTTGCCATTTGCAAACACGTTCTGAAAGTAGTTCAACTTCGCGTTTGCCTTTTGTTGTGAGGTTGTCGATTGAATAGTCTGGGTCGCCGTGTCGGATAAAAATTAGTCTCATGATATTTGTTTTTTGTAACTATTAAAATTGTCATTTCTGACGATGTAGTTTTTTTTATGGGAACCTCTAAAAATTGCAATTTTTAGAGATACCCTTTACTGTAGAACCGGCCCGAACCTGTAGCAGCCGCGAAGTTTTTTTCAAAAAACGAAACGGAAACCCGCAGCGGCACTATCTGTGCCGCGAGGATTTTGCGCGCTTAGCAAACTGCGGAAGGTGAGTTACACGAGGCACTGGCCCCAAAAACTATTTTACAAATTCTTTTTTCAAGAAATCCAAATCCAGTTCTGGATACAAAACGTGCTTGTGCAAAAGAGCGTTTACGCGTTCGCGTGCTTTTGTCTGAACTTCTGGATCAAGGACGATTTTACCCTTTGCAGGTTTGCCATCCTTTGTGACGCCAGGTTTAGTTCCTTTCAAAACAAAGTCGATGATGTCGGCAACTTCTTTCATATCATCTTCATTCATTCCAAGAGTCGTGAGACCAGGAGTTCCAATCCTGATTCCGGAAGTCCACCAGGCTCCGTTTTTATCGTAAGGGAGGGCGTTTGCGTTGGCTGTAACTCCGCACTGGAAGAGGGCTGCTTCTGCCTGCTTGCCGGTGAGTCCGTAAACTGTAACGTCAACCAGCATAAGGTGGTTATCGGTTCCGCCAGTTTGCAGTGGCATTCCGTGAGCCATACAAGAGAGAGCGAGAGCCTGGGCATTTTTTACAACGTTGTGGGCATATTCCTGGTAGGCTGGAGTGCGGGCTTCTTTGAAAGCGATTGCCTTTGCAGCCATGATGTGACCGAGAGGGCCACCCAAAACCATTGGACATCCTTTATTTACGTAGTCTTCAAATTCTTTTTTGCACAAAATCATAGCACCGCGAGGACCTCGCAGAGTTTTGTGAGTTGTAGTTGTGACAATGTCAGCCCATTTTACAGGATCATAGTCGCCTTCAAAAACTTTTCCTGCAACCAGACCTGCAAAGTGAGCCATATCGACCATCAAAACGGCTCCGCATTTATCGGCAATTTCGCGGAAACGGCGGAAATTAATTTTTCTAGGGTAAGCGGAATAGCCGGTCAAAAGAATGAGAGGTTTTATTTCCATTGCCTGTTTTTCGATTGCGTCATAATCTAAAAGACCTGTTTCTTTATCTACCCCATAAGGATGGCTTTCAAACATCCGGGCAGAAACATTCATTTTGTAGCCGTGAGTCAAATGACCACCACAGGAATAATCCAGACCCATAAGTTTCTGATTTCCAAAACGTTTTCGGAGCATATCAAATTGTTCGGCAGTCAAATCGTTCAAAGATTTTACTCCCAGTTCTTCCAAAGTTGGAGTTTCAACTTTTGCACTCAAAATTGCCCAGTAAGCAACCAGGTTTGTATCAGCACCAGAGTGAGGCTGGACGTAAGCATAATCTGCACCAAAAAGAGCTTCGGCTTCGTGGGCAGCGATATTTTCTACAGTATCAATATTTACGCAACCGCCGTAATAACGGTGTTCTGGGTAACCTTCGGCATATTTGTCGGTAAGGAGATTGCCCATAGCAGCCTGAACATTGAGCGAACAGTAATTTTCAGAAGCAACCAGTTTAAGGTGACTTCGCTGATTTTCAATTTCACTTACAATTGCAGCCGCAATATCAGGACCTGTTTCACTAACCTGCTGAAGATTTGCAACATAAGAACACATTGCGGCTGTAGGTTTTCCGCCACAATTTGCCAGATAATTTTCTAATGGTGTAGACATATTTTGTCCCCCGCAAAAAAAAAACTTTGTGAATTCCCCAAAAAATCCAGGATTTCAGAGGGCTTTCGATAAGAAAATAACTTTTCTTGTTATGGGTGCTTCTAAAAATTGCAATTTTAGAGGCAACTTTGAACTTATGATGAATAGTAACATTTTTATATTGTGATTTCAATTAAAGTAAAAGGCGAGCGTGGAGGCTCTGAAAGTAAAAATGCCATTTTCATAAAAAGTTCAAAGTGATATAATTTTTTGTATAAATATACAAGTGGAGTGTATAAATATACATTATGAATGATATTAAATTTATAGACGGTGGCGTTTGTGCTGCTGAAGGATTTACTGCAAACGGAATTCTTTGTCATATCAAGGAAAGCAGAAAAACTAACGATACAGCTTTGGTCGTTTCCGAAAAATTATGTAATGCTGCCGGAGTCTTTACTCAAAACAGGGTAAAAGCGGAAAGCGTAAAACTTACAAGAAAAAATATTGCTGACGGAAAAATGCAGGCAATTATTGCAAACAGCGGAAATGCAAACTGTTGTACTGGTGCACAAGGTGCAGAAAATGCCCTGAGAATGGCAAAGTCTGTTGAAAAAGTAACAGGAATTTCTTGTGAAAATGTTGTTGTCTGTTCCACTGGCGTAATTGGTGCGCAACTTCCGGTTGAAAAAATAGAAAAGAACATTCAGGTTTTAAAAGATGGACTTTCAAAAGAAGGTCACAAAGAAGCAAGAATTGCAATTATGACCACGGACACTCAGTACAAAGAATGTGCCGTTCAGTTTACGGTTGGCGGAAAACTCTGCAAAATGGGAACAATGTGCAAAGGTTCTGGAATGATTCATATAAATCTTGGAACAATGCTTAGTTTTATTACAACTGACTGTGCAATTTCTTCAAAAATGCTTGAAAAAGCGTTACGGGAATCTATTAAAGGTACTTATAATTGTGTGAGCGTAGACGGCGATACTTCCACAAATGATACTTTAGTGATACTTGCAAATGGAATGGCCGGAAATGCAGAAATTACCGCTGAAGGTAAAGATTTTGACGTTTTTCTTGAAGCTTTGAATAAATTAAACAGAGTTATGGCAATGAAAATTGCAGCTGACGGCGAAGGTGCAACCCGGCTTGTTCAGTGTACGGTAAAAGGGGCTTCTTCTGTGGAAAATGCCAGGGGACTTGCAAAAGAAGTTATTTCTTCTAGCCTTGTAAAGGCTGCCATGTACGGTGCAGATGCAAATTTCGGGCGTTTTTTGTGTGCAATGGGTTACAGCGGAATCGAATTTAATCCTGATACTACAAGCATCTGGTTTACAAGTAAGGGTGGTGCTAAACGTTATTTTGATGATAACGACAATTTTGAAGTTCATGGTGAAAATTCTGTGCAGGTTTATAAAGACGGTGTTCCTCTTGATTTTGATGAGGACAAGGCAAAGAAAATTATGAGCGAAGAGGCCGTTGAAATTCTTGTTCAGTGCAAGGAGGGGAATGCCGAAGGAACTGCCTGGGGTTGCGATTTGACTTATGATTATGTAAAAATCAACGGAGATTACCGTACATAAATTTTGGGGACAATTTGCGTAAGCGATTGTAAGGGGTGCGAAGCAAGATTTTGCAGGCGAAGTGCCATTGTTCTGGCACGTAGCGCAAAAGCCGGAGGCGAATGCCGTAGCCCTGAAAAGCGCGGTCTGCCTTATGGCAGGATACGCCCTAAAAAAAAATAAAATAATGCCGAAAAATAATTAAAAGCGGAAAAGTGTTATGGAAAACGAAGAAGATATTTTGAATACTGAGCAATGGTCTAAGGTTCTTGTTGAAACTCTGCCGTATTTTAAGCAGTGGGTTGGAAAAATTGTAGTTGTAAAGTACGGCGGAAATGCCATGCTGAACGAAGAACTTAAGTCTGCGGTTATGAAAGACATTGTTCTTTTGAATACAATCGGGATTAAAGTTGTTCTTGTGCATGGTGGTGGTCCGGAAATTAATAATATGCTGACACGCGTCGGCAAAGAATCTAAATTTGTGGACGGTCTGCGCTATACTGACGAAGAAACCATGGAAATTGTGCAGATGGTTCTGACAGGAAAACTGAATAAGGACATTGCCGGTATTTTGCTTCAGGAAGGTGGCAAAGCCGTTGGCATTAGCGGTGTTGACGGTGGACTTTTGCGTGCTAAGAAAACTGAAAAAGATTTGGGGTTTGTTGGCGAAATTACTCATGTGAATCCTGAAATTGTAAATACTTTGCTGGAAAATGATTTTATTCCGGTAATTTCTACCGTTGCACTTGGCGAAGATGGTGACGGGGCGCGTTATAATATCAATGCTGACACTGCCGCCGCCGAAATTGCAGTTGCCCTGCACGCAGAAAAATTTGTTCAGCTAACGAATGTTCCCGGAGTTTTGCGTGATGTAAAAGATCCTGCTTCTTTGATAAAGAGAATAGACCGCATTGCAATTCCTTCTATGAAAGCGACTGGCATACTTTCTAGCGGAATGTTGCCAAAAATTGACTGCTGTCTGCGTGCCCTTGAAGGCGGAGTTCCGCGAACTCATATTATTGACGGTCGCGTACCGCACAGTCTGCTGATTGAAATGTTCAGTGACCGCGGTATTGGTACAATGATATATTAAAAATGATTTTTTAGAGATGAGCTTAACTTAAAATATTATTCCACTGATAAGCTGGCCGATGTGGATTTACACTTTTGCGTTTAAAAAGTTCAGGAACAGTTACAAACTCGTATCCTTCTTTTTGCAGAGCGGGAATCAGGCGGTCAGTTGCTTCTAGAGTGAATTTATTGCCTTCCATGACGTGCAGAAGAATTATCAGACCGTCGGCAGCATTTTTGTAAAGCTTATTAAAGCGATAATCCGCATCCTTGTCATTTTCCCAGTCTTCACAGCCAAATCCCTGAATGAATGGAGTTTTTATAGTATCAAAAACCTGCTGATTTACTGCAATGAACGGTGCTCTAAAAAATTCCGGCTTTTTTCCAGTAATCTGAATGATGCGCGCATCACATTTATTGTATTCTTCTATCATTTGCTGCGGAGTTAGGTTTGAAAATGCCGGATGCGACCACGAATGATTTTCTATATCGCAGCCCATATCAAAGGCCCGTTTTATTACTTTTTCATTTTCCGGCCGGATTTTATTTCCGATTAAGAAAAATGATGCCTTTACATTGTGTTTTTGCAAAATATCAAGCATCTGATCCATTGTAGAATCGTTCAAATCCGAATTTGGACCGTCATCAAAAGAAAGACTGATTAATTTTGACATTATTTTTCCTCTAGACCTGTAGTTTCGTCAATTCCCATCATAATATTCATGCACTGAACGGCCGCTCCGCTAGCACCCTTGCCAAGATTGTCCAGACGTGAAGTAACTTGAATGCGCTCGTCATTTCCACAGACAAAAATCTGCATATAATTTGTGCCGGCCAGTGTGTTCGCTGGAATGTAAGGTTCAGAAAGATTACCTTCGCCCATAAAACCCGCAACTTTTACAAAATAACTGTCCTTATAATGTTCACAAAACATTTCCCAAACGTCCTTTGCAGTAACTTTTTTTGCCAAAAGTCTTGAATGTAAGCCGAGCGAAACCGTCATTCCCTGAAAAAAATCACAGACATAAGGCATAAAAATCGGTTCATTTGTAAGACCGCTGATTTTTTTCATTTCTGGTAAATGTTTATGCGACTGAGTCAAAGCATAAAGGCGCGGAGAATCAAGTTCAGAATTGCGATTTTCCGCTTCGTACAGCGCAATTGCCTTTTTTCCGGCCCCAGAATATCCCGAAATTGCAGAAATCATAACCGGATAGTCATCGCCCATAATTCCACTTTTTACAAGAGGATAACCCATTGCGTTAAAACCGCTTGCATAACAGCCCGGCACTGCAACTCTGTGCGAATTTTTAATTTTTTCGCGGAAAGATTTATCCAGCTCAGGAAATCCGTATGCCCAGTCAGGATTTATGCGGTGAGCGGTGGAGGCGTCAATAATTTTTGTGTTTGGATTTGTACATAACGCCGCAGATTCAATAGCGGCAGCATCAGGAAGACACAAAAAAGTGTAATCCGAAGCATTTATCATTTTTGCTTTTTCAACCGGATTTTTTCTTTTGTCCTCGTCAATGGTGATTATTTCAATATCGCTTCTTTTTGCGAATCTTTCAAAAATTTTAAGGCCTGTTGTGCCTTCTTTTCCGTCAATAAAAACTTTGTAAGCCATAATCAGCAATTATAATTAAAAGATGAATACTGTGCCACAACGTTTTTTGCTTAATATGGGCGTATCCCGCAAGCGGGTCGCGCTTTCCACAATTCCGCTGGCCGCTCCAAAGTCCTCGGCGCTCAAATAGCGCGCCTGCGGGCTTCCGCTTAAACTTTTGAAAAAGTTTAAGCGGTTGTTCCAATCGCTTACGCAAAATAGTAGGGATCCTCTAAAAATTGCAATTTTTAGAGATACCCAGTACAGAAAATTACGCCAGGAGTGTAAAAATTTCACCGGACTGAGGTTTTGCGCCGGCAGTATAAGGGTTTTGCACAGCCATTTGAATCTGTTGCTGATAGTTTTTAATCAAAGCGTCAGCCTGTTCGTCAGAAATATCAGTCACAGAAACTTTTGGCTGACCTTTTAAGGCGGTAAGGCTTTCAATTAAAGAATTTAAAATCTGAATTTTACTGATTGATACTCCACTTTGACCGGATTTTGCCGCAACACCAGACACGTGGTCAAAATGAGAGTATAAAAGGGCTGATCTGCTTACAGGAACATATAATTTTCCGGCGGCACCAGATGTTGCGAACGAATTGCCGTAAGAGAAAATATTAATATTTCCAATTGAACTAGTCATTTCAATCAACTCCTCAACTTTAATTTCGGAATTTTGATTGAAAAGATTAGTTTTTTTTTAAGAAAAATAAATCAGGAACTAAAGGAAAACTCTAAAAATTGCAATTTTTAGAGTTGACCTAAACATTAAACTTAAAGAAAAGAACGTCGCCGTCCTGAACAACGTAATCTTTTCCTTCCTGGCGGTATTTTCCGGCCGCTTTAATGCTTGCTTCGTCTCCGTATTGGCGCAAATCATCAATAGTGTAGGCTTCTGCGCGGATAAAACCTTTTTCAAAGTCCGTATGAATTACACCGGCTGCTTTTGGTGCTTTATCGCCGTTGTGAATTGTCCATGCACGACATTCATCAGATCCGCCTGTAAAGAAAGTTCTCAATCCCATCAGGTGATATGCCGTGCGTGCAAGAGTTGCAAGACCACTTTCTTTTAATCCAACGCTGTCCATAAAATCTTTGCGATCCGCAGGATCTGTAATTTCAGAAAGATCAGATTCAAATTTTCCGCAGATTACAACAACTTCAGATTTTTCTTCCTCTGCATATTTTTTGACAACTTCAACATATTTATTTGTCTGCGATTCAATAGAATCTTCATCAACATTTGCAACGTAAACTGTTGGTTTCATTGTCAAAAGGAACATATCGTAAACGGCTGCTTTTTCATCATCAGTTAAATCTGCCATTCGGGCACATTTTCCGTCCAAAAGTAAAGGTTTTATTTTTGCAACGGCACTAGTCCACGGTGCATATTTTTTTTCTTCTTCCTTACCCAAAGAACGCACGGCACGTGTCACTTTGTCCTGGCGAACTTCAATTGTGTTCAAATCTGCCTGGGCAAGTTCATAATTAATTGTAAGAATGTCAGTTTCCGGATCAATCGGAGCGGCGGTATTTGCATCATCGCGTACATGCATAATATCAGGATTATCAAAACAGCGCACAACATGAGCAATTACAGAACATTCGCGGATATTTGCCAGAAATTTGTTTCCAAGACCTTCCCCCTGCGAAGCACCCTTAATCAGACCTGCAATATCAACAAATTTTACGCTTGCAGGAGTCTTTTTTTTAGGATTATGCTTGCTGGCAAGAAAATCCAGACGCTCGTCCGGCAAATCAACAATTCCAATGTTTGGATCAATAGTACAGAACGGAAAATTCTCTGCCGCAGCCGGTGCCGCAGTCAAAGCCGAAAAAATGGTAGACTTACCGACATTCGGAAGTCCGACAATACCACATTCAAGTGACATTTTATACCTCTTAAAATTTTATTCTGAAAGTACGGCTTTTGCCAGTTGATCAGCGCAACTAGTGCTTTTAAAACCGCAGGTGTTTCCTTTAAGTTTAGAAGAAATTTCTTCGGCAGACATTCCGTCGCAAAGTTTAGAAATTGCCTTTAAATTGCCGTTGCATCCACCTTCAAAACTGATATTTGAAATGGTTCCGTCATCATTTTTTGTAAAATGAATGATTCTGGCACAAACGCCAGTTGTTTTATAAGTTACTTCTTTCATCTTGTCGCCCTTTAATAAAACATGACTATCCAATAAAGGAAAACTCTAAAAATTACAATTTTTAGAGATACCCTAAATATACTTTTTTTCTGACATTCTAACAATCTTTATGACATAAGACACGAGATTTTTTTACGGGTGGCCCGGCAATAAATTGCGTCGGGCTTTGCGCACTTCGCTGATTAACCGCAGCTCATCCCGCCGCTCCGGCTTCGCCTGTGCTTTGGGACTGCTACGCAGGGCTGCAATCCCTGCCACTTTCCCCTGCAAATATCTTGTGCCTAAAAAAAAAGGACGTCCGACCTGGCAATATCGAACGTCCCAAAAACGCATATTTTATTTTTATAAGAGCCAAAAATCATCAGAAAGTAAATAAAGAAAACTCTGCATTTACTTTCGGTTTTTAAGGGGAACCTCTAAAAATTACAATTTTTAGAGATGTCCTAAACTAGAGCACTGACTTTGCCCAGTTTTTTACTTCCGCAGAATCCTCAGGAGCAAGGTGAACCATAAGATAAGGTGCTGCAAGAACTGCACCGGCCGCTTTAAGTCTGTCTTCCCAATCTCTAAGGAACTGACCGTCACCCCAATCATAAGAACCAAAAACGGCAACTTTTTTTCCACTCAAAGCAGACTCGTTTGCACCGTAAAAGTCTTCCATTGTGTCTTCAAGAACTTCATCACCCATGGCCGGGCTACCCAAAAGAATTACATCACAGGAAAGAACCTCGCCTGCATCTGCATTGTCGGCAGTTCCAAAAACAACTTCCGCGCCATTTGCAACAAGTTCTTCATTGATTAAATTTGCAACTGCTTCTGTATTTCCCGTTGTTGTAGAATAAATTACTGCTACTTTCATTTTTTTACACTCCTGATTTTATGCCGCGTCAAGCACAGCTTTTTTATACTTTTTAATTATTTTTTCAACATTCCAGCCTTCAAAAAAACATTTCAGACAAAAATCCGTACAGTTTTCGTAAAGGCTGCAAATCTGCCGTGCAGAATCAACATCACCGTATGCCTTCCAGTAACCGCAGAATTTGAAGTTTTTGCCTTTTTCTTTTTCAAAAGCAATCACATCCCGCAGCGGATACCCCAGAAAAACCCCTATTTCGTGAGGAAAATTCTGTTCAGACTCCAGTTTTTTTGCCAGATGATTTATCACCTGATTCACATTTTTACATTTTTCGTAACCTTTTTGATTCAAAAACATAAAAACGTGACTTTCAAAGATGATTTCACTAAGCCAATGCTCATCATAAACAAGAAATAAATTAAGACCATCGGCTTTTTTTATTTCAAGAATTTTCAGCCCCGCCTTTTTTATTTCAGATTTCCAAAAGTTAAAATTTTCAAAAGAATAATTTTCATTTCGGACTGTAAACAAACTGGCGGGCTTTATGCCACACAGCGAAGGAGCCGTCCAGTGAATCATGATTTCGTCAAAACTCATCTTTTAAACTCCTTGTTAGTGTTACCTAACTTACAGTGTTAGTTTAGACTAACTGAAGTGCATAGTCAAGAGGTTTTTCAGAAAATTTTTATTTTGTTTTTAAGGATTTTTGCTCTCAGAGTGTCCTGGTTGTCGCCTGCTTTTTCTTCCGTGTATTTTTAAGAGGTTCCCTTAATGACATGACGGCTCCACCACTTTCCACTCATCAATATTTCTTTCTTTAGAGTTAAAATTTACCCCGATTTTTAAAATCTTTCTTTTATCACTGGCAAAAGGCTCTGCATGTTTTTTCTCTTCAATTTGCTTTAAGGCTTCATCTGCCGATTTATCACGCTTAAACTCAAAACTGTAAACATAATCTGCGGTTTGAAGGACGCAATCTGCTCTGCCATGAGAATAATGTTCTTCAACGGTGGCAAATTGTCCCAGCAAAATAAAAACAATGTAAATTACATTTTGAAAATTCTGTTCAATTACAGAGTCGTCTGTTTTGCCTGAATAGGGCAGTCTTGCAAAAAGGCTTTTAAATCTGAGCAAAACTTCTTCTATGCGACCTGCCCGTAAATCTTTTAAAAATGTGCCGATTGCAAGAAGATTTACATTGTCTTCCGAATGGAAAAAAAGCGGGACAAGATTTTTTATAAAAGAATAGCGGACTTCGTTGTTAGGGTAGCCGAGGTAATATTCCCGGATTTCGCGGTCGTAACCTTTGATTGTCAGATAGCCGGTCTGGTAAAAAAGCGGGAGCGGATCGTTGCTTTCGCTTCGATAGTCTGTGATTGTGTCTGCGTCAATTGGCACCTGGTCGGTCGTAAAAATTTTTGGGTTGTAATTGGTGTCTTTTAATTTTTGAATAAGAAAAGTTGGAGTGCCGGTTTCAAACCAGTAAGATTTAAAATCTTTTGAAGCCAGGGCATTTATCAGGCTGAAAGGATTGTAGACTCCTTCTGTATTCTGATAAAAGTGATAGCCGTCGTACATTTTTTTCAACTGGGAAAGACATTCATCGTAAGAGAGATTTTGTTTTTCTGCCATAGCAGTGATTTCTGGCTTAAAAGTGCTTTCCAATTCACTTTCAGAAATGCCACAAATGCTGGCAAAATTTTCATCAAGGGAAATATCACGCAACTGATTTAAGTCACTAAAGATTGACACCTTGCTGAACTTAGTAACGCCTGTAATAAAAGTAAACTTCAAATGTTCGTCGCAAGATTTTAAGTTGCCAAAAAATCCTTTGAAAAGTTTTTTCGAATTTTCTAAGGCTTCGCTGTCGCTTTCCAAGAGTGATTTATCGTATTCGTCAACAAGAACTACAACTCCCAGACCTGTTTTTTTGTGAGCTGCTTCAAGAAGGTAATTAAATCGTTCTTCAAGGCTACGGTCTTTTTTTTCATCTCCATAAAGATCTTCCCATTCTTCAAGATGAGAATTCAAAACCTCTTTAAGAGAAGTTGCTGAATCGTATTTTTTTCCGTTAAAATCAAAATAGAAAACAGGGTATTTTATCCAGTCTTTTTCAAGTTCGCTGATTTTTAGTCCTGCAAAAAGGTGTTTTTTGCCTTCAAAATATGCTTTCATCGTAGAAAGCAAAAGGCTTTTGCCAAAACGTCGTGGACGGCTTAAAAAATAAGTGGTGCCTTCATTTGCAAGACGGTAAACAAATTCTGTTTTGTCGACATACAGATATTCGCCAAGACGAAGTTTTTCAAAAGATTGTATGCCGATTGGAAGTTTTCTGATATTCATAGTTCTATTTTAATACAAAAGTAAAATGAAACAAACTTATTTATGCATTTTAGCCTTTTTCTTTGAAGTTCCTCATTTTTTTACAAGAATAGAAATGTTAAAAAATAATGACGAATTAAAAGTTGAAAGTATTATTCAAGCTATTTTGGAAGCAACTTTATAGGGCATCTGTAAAAAATCATTCTTGATGCTTTTTTACAGAGACTTCCGAGTTTTAATTCGTTAAAATACAACGAATTAAAACATCGCGTTTTTAGAGGTTCCCTATACAGTCAAATGGTTACAGGAACTTCCTGAAACTGAATTTCCAGTACGTTTAAATTCTATCTTGAACGTGTTGGGGTAGCGCTGTGAAGCCCCTTTAGTCTGGCGCCTGCGCCAGATGAGCGTATAGCGAAGGGCGTAACATAGCGACGGCACGTAGTGCCGGAACCTCCGAAAATCGTAAAGAATTGGAGTAATTTTTTAGCAATATCCAATCCGTGCCGTTTTGTCGCTGTTACTCAAAAAATGTTTTATTGTGACAGTCTGCTTTTTTCGTTATAATTTTTTCCATTATTCAGATTTTTGTGGAGTCAGTGATGATTGATAAGTGGGAAATTGTAATTGGTTGTGAAATTCATACTCAGCTTTTGACTAAAACTAAGGCTTTTTGTGCCTGCGAAAACCGTTACGGTGGTATGCCGGATACTCGTGTTTGTCCTGTTTGTTTGGGCTTGCCTGGTGCTATGCCGCGAATTTCTAAAGGTTATGTAGAGTTGGGCGCGGTTGCCGGTCAGGCTTTGAATTGTCATATTGCACGTTTTACAAAATTTGACCGCAAACATTATTTTTATCCTGACTTGGCAAAAGGGTACCAGATTACTCAGTATGATATTCCGCTTTGTGATAACGGTTATGTTGATCTTCCGTTCAGAAGTTTTCCGAAAGATGAGCAGCCGGGCGGAAATAAATGCCGTACAAAGAATTTTATTGGCGAAGACTGCATTATAGAAAGTAACGGCGCAAAATATCGTCGTGTTCGTGTTGAACGAATCCACTTGGAAGAGGACGTTGGTAAGTCTTTGCACTTGCAGGGTGCTCATTCTTACATTGATTACAACCGCTGTGGAACTCCTTTGATTGAAATTGTTACAAAACCTGATATGACTTCTCCTGACGAAGCGGCTCTTTTTATGGAAACTGTTCAGGAAATTTTAAGATATGTAAAAGTAACTAACGGTAATCTTGAAGAAGGTAATATGCGTTGTGATGCGAATATTAACCTTAATGTCTGGGAGGACGGAAAACTTTATCACACTCCAATTTCTGAAATTAAAAATTTAAACTCTTTCCGTTCTATTCGTGAAGCTTGTACTTACGAAGCTCAGCGTCAGTTAAAAGAATTCCAGGAAGACAGGCAGGAATTTAATCCGGGATTTAAAGTAACAATGGGTTGGGATGAAGATAAAGGCGTTACTGTTGTTCAGCGTACAAAGAATTCTTTTGTTGACTATAGATTTGTTGTTGAACCGGATATTAAGCCGTTCAGCGTGAGTGAAGAACTTATTGCCACTGCAAAACAGGCGGTTGGCGAATTACCTGAAGCAAAAAGGCAGAGATATAAAAAGCAGTATGGTATGACTGATTTTGATGTTGAAACTATAACTTCCAGCAAAGATCTTGCAATGTTCTTTGAAAGTGCGGCTCAAAAGTCAAAAAATCCTAAAAAAGCAGTAAATTTGATTCTTGCGGAACTTCTTGCTGTTTTGAACGAAAAGAAACAGACAATCAAGGACGTAAGCATTACTCCGGAACATATTGCAGAACTTTCTGATGCTCTTGAGGACGGAAAAATCACTTCTAAACAGGGAAAAGAAGTTTTTGCCGAAATGATGGCCACAAATAAAATGCCATTGCAGATTATAAAAGAAAAAGGCATGGAAGTTGTGAGCGATTCCGGCGAAATTGAAAAAATTGTGAGTGATGTTATTGCTGCAAATCCTAAGGCCATTGAAGATTTTAAAAACGGCAAGACAAACGTTGTCGGCTGGCTTATGGGACAGGTTATGAAGCAGTCTCACGGAAAAGCAAATCCAAAACAGGCCACAGAATTGTTGAACAAACATCTTTCTTCTTTAGGGAACCTCTAAAAATTGCAATTTTTAGAGATACCCTTTATAGGATTTTATCAGGGAGTTTTAAAATGAGTTCAAATTTTCCACTTTCAAAGACACAGTTAGATAATCTTATTCATGATTTTCCTACTCCGTTTTATTTGTATGATGAAAAAGCAATTCGCGAAAATATGCGGAATTTTACAAAAGCGTTCAGTATTTTTCCAAAATTCCGCGAACATTATGCGGTAAAGGCTTGTCCGAATCCTTATATTTTGAAAATTCTTGCCGAGGAAGGCTGCGGTGCGGACTGTTCGTCTTTGCCTGAACTTATGTTGAGTGAACTTTCCGGCATAAAAAAAGATCACGTGATTTTTACTTCAAACGAAACTCCGGCTTCTGAGTATCTTTACGCTTACGAAAGAGGAAATATTATCAATCTTGATGATTTTACTCATATTGAATTTTTGAAAAAGACTCTTGGCGGAAAATTGCCGGAAACTATCTGCTTTCGTTATAATCCCGGAACAGAAAAACAGGGGTGTAATTCAATTATTGGAAAGCCTGAAGAAGCAAAATATGGTCTTACTCGTCCGCAGATTCTTGAAGCATATAAAATTTGCAAGGCAGAAGGCGTAAAACATTTTGGATTGCACACAATGGTCGCTTCCAATGAATTAAATCCTGATTTTTTTGTTGATACTGCGAAACTGATTTTTGAACTTGCCGCAGAAATTAAAGAAAAGTGCGGAGTTCAGATTGAATTCGTTGATTTGGGCGGTGGACTTGGAATTCCGTACAAACCTGAACAAAAAGCGGTTGATTATAATCAGATTGCAAAAGGAATTCGTGCAGAATATGACCGTGTTGTTGTTCCTTCCGGTCTTGATCCTCTTGCGATTTACTGGGAATGTGGTCGTCCGGTTACAGGTCCTTACGGTTGGCTTGTGACGACGGCGATTCATAAAAAACACATTTACCGTGAATATGTTGCCGTTGATTCCTGCATGGCTGATTTAATGCGTCCTGGAATGTACGGTGCCTACCATGAAGTTACGGTGAGCGGAAAAGAAACTGCTCCAAAAACTGAAGTTTATGATGTTGTAGGTTCACTTTGTGAAAATTGTGATAAATTTGCAGTTCAGCGTCCTTTGCCAGAAATTGAAATTGGTGACCATGTAATAATTCACGATGCCGGTGCTCACGGGCGTGCAATGGGATTTAATTACAATGGAAAGTTGCGTTGCGGCGAAGTTCTTATGCGTGAGGACGGTAGTTTTAAAGAAATTCGCCGTCGTGAAACAATAGAAGATTTGTTTGCAACTTTGGATTTGGACGGAGTGAAAAACTTCAGATAAAATTTAAAATTTTTTTTTTTGAAATTTCCCGGTTTTTTGCCGGGATTTTTTTTGAATTCTCATTTTTTGATAATCGCTTATTTTATTATTACTTTGAAAGGCTTGCAGAGGATTTTTGCAAACGTATGTTTTTTATAAGAGGTAATAAAAAATGAGAAATTCTAAGGTTCAGTTTTCTTGTAATGATGGTTTTAACAAAATTGTAAGTCAAATTCAAAAAAAATATCCTGTTTTGTCACGTGATCAGGAAGTTTCGCTCTCTCATGCATATAAAAACGGAGATTTAAAAGCACTGGAAACTCTTATTTTGAGTAATGTCGGAATCTGGAGAATGTATGCCCTTTCCTGTAAAAATCCTGCTGCAGAAACAGAAGATTTATTTCAGGAAATGATAGCGACTATTATTGAAAAAGCCGGAAAATTCGATGTCACAAAATCAAAATTTGCCACATATATGAGCAACTGGTGTCATCTTGTTTCCTGCGATGCAATTTCAGGGCTTTCTTCTCGCGATAAAAAATATCTGAATACAATTTTGATGGCCGGTGAATATTTTTCAGAAAAAAACAACCGTCCCGCCACAGATGATGAAGTTCGGGAAATTATCGGCTGGTCAGAAAAGAAATTTAATCTCATAAATCAGCATATCAGGCAGGGAAGTGCTCCTTTGTCGTTAAATTCCCCTGCATTTAATGAATCTGATGACAAAAATTCTTCGGATTTTATAGAAAATGTTTCTTCAAAAGTTGATGATCCGTTTGAAGAACTTTCAAGAAAAAGAATTTATCAGGCAATAAAATCAGGATTAAAAACTTTGTCGCCAAAAGAAAAATTTGTTTTTACGTCATTTTACAATCTTGAAACAGGAGAAAAAACTCAGATGTGTTCAAGAAAGCTTGCAGAAATTATGAATGTTTCAAGAACAACGGTTTGTAATTTAAGAAAATCAGCAGAAAGGCGTTTAAGGGATTTTCTTTTGAATCACGGTTACTGCAGTTACGGTCAAAGTAAAAACTGTGCGTGAATGCGTAAAAAAATATTAGGTTATGGGTATCTCTAAAAAAGCATTGAAAATGATTTTTTAGAGATACCCTTTATGCAACACGACATCTTTTTTCGCTTCTTGATTAACGAGTTCTAAAAATGATATATTTAATATCACTCATTTGTATGAGTAAAAAAAATCTATAGAGGTTGTATATGGCAGTTAAAAGAGGCCCACGATTCAAGGAATGTAGAAGACTTGGTGTTAACGTGTGCGGTAACCCTAAGGCTCTTGATCGCGCTAACGCACCAGCATTCAAAAGCAAAGGAAAAAAATCAGATTATGCTTTGCACTTAATTGAAAAACAGAAAGTTCGTGCTTACTACGGAATTCTGGAAAGACAGCTTATTCGTTATTATGAAAAAGCTTCTAAAAAGTCAGGAAAGACTGGCGAACAGTTGATTATCCTTCTTGAATGCAGACTTGATAACCTTGTTTATCGTCTTGGATTCGCTAGCTCAATTAGAATGGCTCGTCAGATGGTTAATCATGGTCACATCCTTGTTGATGGAAAAAAGGTTAACATTGCTTCTTTCGAAGTAGCTGTTGGTTCAAAAATTGAACTTGCTGAAAAAATGAGAAGCAGCAAACAGTTCAAGGAAACATTTCTTGCTGATAACAAGAAAGTTCTTCCTTATCTTGAAAGAGATGAACAGAACTTTTGCGGAACATTAGTTTCAGTTCCTGTTCGTGCTGACATTCCAGTAGAAATCAATGACCAGTTAGTCGTTGAATACTACTCTAAATAGTCGGTATCTTAAGACAAAAGCCGTCCGAAAGGGCGGTTTTTTTTTTGTCCGAATGATTTTTTAGATGTTTCCTTTTCTGATTTTTCCAAAAATCCAACAGAAAATAAAAGCAACAATATTAGCGGCAACAATTGTACTGCCCACAGGAGTTCCCCCCAGAACGGAAATCAAAAGCCCTGCGGTTGCACAAAGAACAGAAATAATTGAAGAACTGATTGTTACGGATTTAAAACTTTTAAACACAGCCATTGCAGAAAGGGCAGGAAAGACTATAAGTGCCGAAATCAACAGCGACCCCACAAGATTCATTGCAAGAACAATTATAACGGCAATAATTATTGCAATT
Source organism: bacterium (assembly GCA_963648145.1). GTDB lineage: Bacteria > Spirochaetota > Spirochaetia > Treponematales > Treponemataceae > Treponema_D. The sequence continues at coordinate 29,506 of CAVJCY010000013.1, forward strand.
ACAAGATTGTAAATGTCAGCGTGCGTTCCAATTGCCTGTGCAAAGTCTGCATCAAAAGTTACTGCAAAAATCTTGTTGTAAAAAAGAACAAAACAGACAATAACTGCAATTGAAAGTCCCACGCAAAGCCACACTTCCGATTTTTTTAAAGTAAGGATTTTAGTGCTTCCAAAAAGTGTGCTGCAGACATCGCCACCCAAATTTGTGGAAGTTGAAAAAATGTTCATTAAAAGGTAGCCCAGTGCGAGTGTACCAACGCTTATCATTGCGATGGCGGCATCTCCTTGAATTTTTTTATTGCGAGATCCTTTTAAAAGAAAAATTGCACTGATAATTGTTATTGGAAGCACTAGGTACATATTGTTCGTAATGCCAAGTACAGATGCTATTGCAATTCCGCCAAAGGCAACGTGACTTAAGCCGTCACCGATAAACGAAAATCTTTTTAAAACTAAAGTTACTCCAAGTAAAGATGAGCACAGTGCAATTAAAATTCCTGCGATAAAAGCATATTGAACGAATGAAAATTTAAAATAAGTCAAAAGCATTGTCATAGTGATTACCGAACCTCTTTTAAAACGCAAGTTTTGCCAATTGTCAGGATTTTTGTTGCATAACGGTTAGCAGCTTCCAAATCATGAGAAATCATAATGACCGTAATTCCTTCCTGATGGAGTTGTTCAATTAAATTATACATTTCGTCGGAGGTTGCAGGGTCAAGGCCTGTTACAGGTTCGTCCAGTAAAAGCATTTTTTGAGTGGCACAAAGCGCGCGTGCAAGAAGAACTCGTTGCTGCTGGCCACCGGAAAGTTCGCGATAACATTTTCTGCTGATTTTTTCCAAACCCATTTTTTTTATATTGAGTTTTGCAAGTTGTTTTTCATTGCGATTATAAAAAGGACGGCGGCCACAGCGGGACTGGCAGCCGGAAAGTACAATTTCCCAAATACTTGCCGGAAAATCTTTTTGAAATTCTGTCTGTTGCGGAAGATAGCCTATTTCGTCGCGCAAAAGACCATCGCCGGTTGTTATAGTGCCTTTTAAAGGTTTGTGCAGGCGCAGAATTGTCTTCATCAAAGTGGATTTTCCTGAACCGTTTTCTCCAAGAATATAAAGATAGTCACCTTTGTTTACGCTGAAAGACAGATTTTCAATAATAACTTGAGAATTGTATCCGAGCGTGAGGTTTTTGCAAATTAACTGAGCCATTATTTTAGTACCTTCTGAATGTTTTCAAGATTTTTTTCCATAAGGCTGATGTAGCTTTTTCCGTTAAAAGCATCGCGCAGAGTAACACCCTGCATAGAATTTATCGTATAAATATCAATTAAAGGATGCTTTGAATTATGAATTACAGAATTTGCAAGTTTTTTGTCGCTGTTTTCTAAAACTAAAACCCCTTTTGGTGAAATTTCGTTTACTTTTTGAGTTAATGTGGCTATTTTTTCAAAACTCGCTTCAGTTTCTGACGAGCAGGCTTCAAAAGCGGCGGTGTAAGCTATGTTGTAATCGTGCATAAGGTAGCGGAACGGAAAACGGTCGCAGATTATTATTTCTTTTTTGTCAGAAGTTTTTATTGCTGATTCATATTTTGCGTCCAGAAGCTGAAGTCGTTGCAAATAGTTATTAAATCTTGTTGTGTACAAATCTGTATTTTCCGGATTTATCTGGCACAGTGCTTCGTAAATTGCCTTGCAACAAAGTTCTGCATTTTTTACCGAAAGCCAAATGTGTTCGTCAAATTCTTCGTGATCTTCTTCGTCTTCTTCCTGAATTAAGCGTTCCTTTACAACATCCATCAGTCTTACAATAAGTATGTTTTTGTCCTTATTGTTTTCCAAAGCGTCATAAATCCACTCGTCTGATTCTCCGCCAGTGTAAACAAAAAGCCGGCTCTGAGAAATTTGAATAAAATCGTTTGCAGTCGGTTGATAACTGTGCATATCTACACCGTTTTTTATGAGGAGGTTTAATGCAAGTGGATCAGACTGATTATTTTCCGGGTAAGAAAGATTGTTCAGCCAGTCGTAAATTGGAAATGTCGCCGCCGTTACATTAATTTTTCCTGTATTGTACTTTTTTGCTTTGCACGAAGTTAAAAATAAAGTGCAAAGTGAAAAAATTAAAATTATGCAGGCTAAAGTTGATTTTTTTGAATTGATTTTCATTTTTTTTCCTCATAAAAAGTCAAAATTAAAATTTCAGTTTTAGGGAACCTCTAAAAATTGCAATTTTTAGAGGTTCCCTTATCTTACCTTCTTAAAAAAAAAATTATTTTGAAGGTTTTACACAAGTTTTACAAATTCCAAAGAGCGTAGTTTCGCCCTTGTTAATCTGGAAGCCTTCTTCTGAAATTACTTCTGAAACAAGGGCTTCTGCAATTTTATTTTCCATATGGAAGATTTTTCCGCAGACTGTACACGAAAGGTGAATATGATTTTTACATTCTGCAAGGTCAAAATACTGATAAAAGGCCTGCTTGCATCCGCTCTTTGAACATCTTTTGATTTTTTGTTCTGCTTCCAGTTCTGCAAGGTTTCTGTAGACGGCACTTCTACTGATATTTTTAGAAGAAAGTGCCTGTTCTATTTGTTTTGGAGAAAACATTGTATCTGGATTTTGCTGTAAAAAGGAAAGCAAAATATTTCTTTGTTCTGTAGAATATGTCATTTTTGTCCACTAATTTGCGAATCAGTCGCAAATTGATTAAACAACATTCAGGCATTTGTGTCAACGCGTTTTCAAAGATACCTCTAAAAATTGCAATTTTTAGAGGTTCCCATAATTGACAGGCAATCTTGTACGCATTATAAAAATTGGGGACGTTTTTTCGCGAAAAGGATTGGAAAGGCGCCGCAGGCGAACTTTTGCAAATGTATTTTTTGTTCATCATTGGTAATGTAGTCTGCAAAAGTTTGGAGCGACAGCGGAACCTTGGAAAGCCTGGTCCGGAGCGTAGCGGCGGATTCGCCATAATGGGTATCTCTAAAAAATCATTTTCGATGCTTTTTTAGAGGTTTCCATTATAAAAATTATCAATCGATATTTTATTGGAGAAAGAAATGAAAAGAAGGATTATTGGTCTAATCCTGACATTGAGTTTTAGTGCGGTTTTTGCAAAAGAAACTCCGGTGGAAAATTTGTATTCTTACAAATTGAAAAATGGGATGGAACTTTATGTCGTAGAAAATCATAGTGTTCCGTTGTCTTACATTGAAATTGCGGTTCGTGGAGGTGGAATTGGCCAGACTAAAGATAATGCCGGTCTCTTCCATCTTTACGAGCATATGATGTTCAAGGGTAATGCAAAGTATGATACGGAAGAAGACATTCAAGCTGCTTTGACAAAACTTGGAGTTTCCAGCTGGAACGGAACGACAAACACTGAGTATGTAAATTATTTCTTTACAATTCCTTCTTCAAAATTAAAGGAAGGTCTTGAATTTTGGAACTATGCAATTAGAACTCCAAAAATGGACTCAAGGGAATTTGAAAGTGAAAAAAAGGTAGTTCTTTCTGAAATTGAAGGACGAAAAAATGATCCGGGCAGTGTTCTTGCAAAATTTGTAAATGACACGATGTTCAACGAAGAACCTTGGGTCACAAGTCCTGGCGGAAGTGCAGACGTAGTTCAGAATGCAACAATAGGGCAGTTAAAAAAGATACAGAAAGATTATTATATTCCGAACAATGCCGCTCTTTTTGTTGGTGGAGATGTAAATCCTGATGAAGTTTACGCTCTTGTAAAGAAAATTTATGGAAGCTGGAAAAAAGGAAAAAATCCGTGGATAAAAAATAACAAGCGCTACACAAAAACTCCTTTTGACAGGACACAATTTTATGTTATGCCAAAAAGCGATATAAGCTCTACAATTGCCACTGTGACGGTTGTTCACCGTGGTCCTGATGCTGAATACGAAAGAGATGATACTTATGCGGCAGATTTGTTTTCAAATGCTGCAGAACGTCCTGACAGTTATTTTAAAACCTGTTTGACCGGGCTTTCTGAACTGAAAATTCCGGGAAGTGATTATATTTATTCTATCTACTCAAGTTCGCGTAGACTTGGACTTATTATGTCCGGAGCGGTTGTGCTTGAACCTGAAAAAAATCTTGCGGAAAGAGGAAAACTTTTTGTCCAAAATTTTTATGATGCTATGAGTGGCGTTTTTGCCGGAAGTGAAGAAGATACAAAGAAACTTGAAAATTCTGTGCACAAAAGAATTTACAACAGATATTTGTATGATCAGGAAAAATTTTCTGAACTTCTGTCTACCGTAAGATTCTGGTGGTGCTGTGCCGATGCTGAGTATTATTATTCTTACGCAGACAAAATTAAGGCAACGGAAAAAGCACAGGTTCAGAATTTCCTTGAGAAATATATTAAAAATGCCCCGGCACTTGTTATTATTTCTGTGAATCCTGATGTTTATGAACAGACAAAAGATGATTACAAAGCAAATGGTTATGAGGTAATAAAATGAAAAACTTTTTGAAAATATTTTTTGTTTTTGCACTGATTTTTAATTTTTCTGTGGTTTTTGCAGAAAAACTTCCGGAAAATGTTGCTATCGAAGAAAAGCGTCTTTCTAACGACATTCCGGTTTATTTTATGAAAAACACAGTAAATCATATTGATTGTGTGATTGTTGGCATAAAAGGCGGAATTCAATATTACAGCGAAGAAATGTCTGGAATTGAAAAACTGACTTTTGAGATGCTGGGCAGAGGTTCAGAAAATTATTCTTATGATGAAATTCAAAATCTTTTTTACGACACATCGTCCTCAATCTCTGTAAAATCAAGTCTTTATGGTTCGCGCCTTGTTTTAAACTCAATTGATGATTATGTTGAAACAATGCTTCCGGTTATGCTTGAAAGTTTTGTTTTTCCGCAGTTTTCTGAAAGTGAATTTGAAAAAGCCTATACGGACTGTCAGGCGGAACTTCAGAGACAGTTGAATGAGCCAATGAAACTTGCTCTTTATTATGCTTTCAAAGTTCTTTACGAAAATCATCCTTTTGCAATAAGTAATACTGCAACTCCTGAATCAATAAATAATCTGACTCTTAATGCCGTAAAGGAATATTATAAAACTTTGCTGGATAGCCGCCGTTTTTACGTAATAGCGGTTACAAACAAGAGCAGTGATGAACTTTTGCCATATTTTGAAAAATATCTTGGCAAAATTGACAAAGGATCTGAACTGCTCAAAGAAATGAAAATTGAGAACATAAAAGTAAAAGAAGAACCGAAGGTTTTTACTCACCAGGCTATTGCAGGAAGTTCTCATGTTTTCAGGGCATTTAGTGCACCTTCAATTCATTCTGAATTTTACGAGCCTTTTAATGTTGCAAAAAGTATTTATGATAAAATTCTATTTTCTGTAGTAAGAGGAAAGCACGGAGCTTGTTATAGTGTTTTTACCGGAAGGGGAAATTTAGAGGCTAGTGTAGGATTTGAAATTGCCTATAGATGTTCAGATTTTTCTGATATAAAAAATCATATGAAAGAAGCTCGCGAAATTTTAAAAGAAGGCAAGTATATTACAAATACAAACGCTGACGGTTCTTTTGTATACGGTAGCATAAAAGATGATTTTGAAAATTTCAAAAATTCTATGATTACTTCGTACTATGAGTCAGAAATTACGACACGTGACAGAGCTGCAGTCTTGGATTCAAGCATTTTGATTTTTGGAGATGCAACTTCTTTTAAAAAAATTGTTGATAGCTTAATTTCCGTAACCTATGAACAGGTTATGCAAGCTGTAGATAAATACATTCTTACAGAAGATGATTTCTGGTTTGGCATTACAGGTCCAGAAGATGAAGATGCTTTGATGGAATCTTTGACTAAAAAAGGGAACCTCTAAAAAAAACACTTTGCTGCTTTTTCAGAGATGTAGTTTTAGAATTTTCCGTGAATTAAACGCCAGGCAACAGAACCAGGTTTTGGAAATTGCGAAACTTTTTGACTTTTAAGCCACTCGCCGTTTTTAATCCACCGGGCTTCTGAAATTTCATCTTTTTGGAGTTTAAGTTCTCCACTTTTATAATCTGCGTAAAAGGCAAGCATCACCTGATCAGGATACGGCCAGCCCTGGCTTCCCATATAGCGCAGATTTTTTATTTCAAGACCAACTTCCTCTTTAACTTCGCGGTAAACGCATTGTTCTGCAGTTTCTCCGGCTTCCATAAATCCCGCAAGACAAGTGTAAACATCTTGATTTCTGTAAGAGTGACGCAACAAAAGGATTTCGTCATTTTTATGAATTAAAACAATTATGCACGGTTCAATTCTAGGGTAGTGGATTTTTTTACAGACCGTGCATTCAAGTGCATTTTCCTTATCAAAAAATTTTAGACGCGCGCCACATTTTGAACAGTACTTTGTTTCAGAAATCCAATTTAAATAACTTCTGATTCTTGCAGAAAGAGCTGATTCTTCTGCGGAATTTTCAAAAAAATACTGACGCTGAGGGATAAAGCAAAGGTTATATTTTAAAAGAATTTGATTTGCATTTTTGATTTTTAATTCCGTGCCAAGTGCATTTTTACAGGAATCAAAAAAAATATTTTCGAGTAATCCACTTGATTTTAGTTCATAAAAAGCAGAAATGGGCGGAAGTGTACAATCAGGATTTTTTGAAATCAAAAGGTCTTTTTCGTAAAAAATATAAATTTTTGAGGTTGTTGAAAGTTCAAAATTTTCTGTAATGATAGCCATAAATTTGCTGAAGTTTAAAGTCTTGCGGTGAGGTAAAATCCGTTTGGAACGAGCGAAAATTCAACATTTTTTGATTTTTTCCAGAATTTTGCAGTGTGAAAATACGGAACTAAAAATCCTGTGATGCTTCCGGCAATTGCACCGCAAATTACGTCAGATAAAAAATGACAACCTGCAGAAATTCTTAAAATTCCTGTAAGGGATGCAAGTGCGTAAGTTCCTCCTATTACCGCGTAACGCCACTTTGTTTCCGGATGATTTTGGCAGAAAACGTAACTTGTAAAAGTTGCTGCCGCAAAAGCCCACGTTGTATGTCCTGAAAAAAACGAATTTTCCCAGTCATAATTTTCAAGTTTATTTTGAGGTGCATCACTCAAATCATAATACATGTACGGTCGAGCCCGGATTACAAAAGTTTTTGCTAAATCTTTAAAACCAGTTGATAAAAGTAAAGTTTCTGCGTACATCACAGAAAGCGTGAACCATTGTGATTTTTCTTCCGTAAATCCAAAAAGGGCGGGCGTAAGGGCTGTTAAGGCAAGGCTTCCCCAGGAAGCGAGATTTAAAACCTTAGAATACGGCTGCATAAAAATCAAATCCATCGTGGGAATATAATCTCTTGAAGCTTTCTCCCCGTAACCGGCAGTTTTGTAGTCCAAAAGATTAAATTTTGCAAAATATTTAAGGCTGTACTCCGTTCCTATAAGTGCTACAGAAGTGCCAAAAATCAGACTTTCTGTCAGCGGTCGAAGACGAAAAATATCGCTTTCATCAATAAGAGTGAATTTTGGCGCGGAGGCAGAGGATTTTGTATTGTCCTGTGCAAAAACGGGCGCGGAAAAAAAACTAAAAATCAAAATGACAAAAATAAAACAATTTTTTTTCATTTCTTCAAACAAATGTTTAAGCCTTGAAATTATGAAACACCTTTTTGATGCAGTCAAACGTTTCAATACTTAAATCATGTTCAATTTTGCAAGCATCTTCGGCGGCAACTTCCGGTGTAACGCCGATTTTTTCTAAAAGAGCCGTCAAAACCGTGTGCCGTTCGTAAATGCGGTTTGCAATTTCTGCACCTTTTGGTTCAAGTGTGATTTCTCCTTCCGGCGAAATTTTTATATAATTTTCATCTTCAAGATTATGAACTGTAACACTAACCGATGGACGTGAAAAATTCATTGCCTTTGCAATATCAACCGCATGTACCGGACCATTTTTTGAAAGCACAAGGATTGTCTCAAGATACATCTCTGCTGATTCCCGAATTTGCATATTTTCCCCTTTAAATTACGTTTTTTACTCTTATTCTTGTATTTTACATCGCAAAATTGAATAAGTAAATAAATGGGCATCTCTAAAAAATCATTTTCAATGCTTTTTTAGAGTGCCTTTCGAGTTTTAATTCGTTAAAATACAACGAATTAAAACATCGCGTTTTCAAAGATACCTCTAAAAATTGCAATTTTTAGAGGTTCCCTAAATCAAAAAATTAATTGCCAAGCGAACAATCCGGAATATAATTTAACTATGAGTGATACTACAATCGTAAATGATACCCCGGTTGGAAGACAACTGGCTTCTTTTGGAGAGGCAAAACCTGCCTCATATCTGATGTTTAACAATAAAAAAATTAATCTTGTGGCACAAATTACAATCGGACGGGCAACAGATAATGACGTTGTTGTTGATAATTCGCTTGCAAGCCGCCATCATGCAATGATTCAAAAAATCAAGAACGTTTATTTTTTAAAAGATTTAGGCAGTACAAACGGAACTTTTCTCAATGATGCAAAATTACCGGGTGATAAATATGTAAAACTTCAGCCGGGTGACAAGATTACAATTGGAAATATGAATCTTGTGATTTCATAAATTCGCTGAATGTCTTTTTTGATGACAGATAATCTTTCCTTTTTTAAGACTAAATTATTTTCGCATTCTCTTCCTTCGCATGATGAAATTTCAAAAATTGCCACTGAAACTTCTCTTATTCTTGAAAATGAAATTACAGATTATCGCGAAGAATCTTCGGACGGAATACCCGGTGGACTTCTGGATTTTTCATCTGATTCTCTGCCTCTTATTGTAGTGCCGGATATTCATGCAAGGCCGGATTTTATCTTTAACATTTTGAATTTTAAACTTCCCAATAAATTTCTTCATAAAAAAGAAAGAGTGATTGAAGCACTTGAGAAAAAACATATTTATTTGGTTTGTGTTGGAGATGCACTGCACACGGAGCGGACGAGAAACCGATGGAAACAGGCGTATGAGGAATTTGAAAATTCGTTTTATCATGGTCCTGCAATGTCAGAAGAAATGCTGTGCGGATTAAATACAATTCTTTGCCTTATGGAATTAAAAAAAAGATTTCCACGGAATTTTCATTTCTTAAAAGGAAATCATGAAAATATTTATAACCGTACAGGAGAAGGTGATTATGCCTTTAAAAAATATGCTGATGAAGGGGAAATGGTAAAACGTTTTCTTTTTGAAGTTTACGGCGATGACGTTATTTATCTGCTTTCGTGCATAGAAAATGATATGCCGCTTATGGCAGTTTCAAAAAATTGTGTGATTTCGCACGCTGAGCCGGCCAGAGTTTTTTCGCGCGAAAAAATTGTAAATGCGCGCCTTTATCCTCAGGTGGTGGAAGGTCTTACATGGACTGATAATGATGAAGCGGAAGAGGGCAGTGTGGATCAGACAATCAGGAGTCTTTTTGAAGGAAAAAAAATAAATATTGAAAATTTTGTCTATCTTGCGGGGCACAGAACTGTTCCGGAAAATTATCTTCTGCGACAAAAAAGATTTATTCAGTTTCATAATCCTGCAAAACAGAATGTTGCCATTGTTTCTGGTGATAAAGTTTTTAATCCTGAAAAGGATATTGTAAGCGTGGAAAAACAAAGAGGTATTTTATGAGTGACGAATTTCCGCCTGTAATTGGCAAATACAAGGTTCTTGGAATTATTGCAAAAGGGGGAATGGGAGTTGTTTACAAGGCAATCCATCCGTCATTAAAGCGTTACGTTGTAATAAAAAAAATGACTTCCCGAAGTAACGGCGGAAACGGCGAACGTTTTAAAAAGGAAGCTCAGATTCTTCTTGATTTGCAAAGTCCGTACATAGTTCATCTTTTTGATTATTTTGTGGAAGACGGCTACCGCTACATGGTCGAAGAACTTGTTGATGGAATGGCTCTTGATAAATTGATAAAAAAACAGGTTTCATTGCCTTCTCCAATTGCAATGCTTTTGCTTCAGGATTCCTGTTACGCTTTAAAATATGCACATTCAAAAAATATTGTGCATCGTGACATAAAACCCGGCAACATTTTAATTTCAAAGCGTGGTGAAATTAAACTTGCGGATTTTGGAATTGCCAGTGATTCGGAAGATACAATCACAAATACCGGAACTTCTCTTGGTACGCCTGCCTATATGCCGCCGGAACAATGGGAAGACAGTGCCCATGTAAAAAATACTGCGGATATTTATGCACTTGGAATAACGCTTTACGAAATGCTTACGGGAACAAAACCGTATCCGGGAACTTTTTCTGTTGAAACACTTAAAATCATAAAAAAAGGAAGATACATCCGGCCTAAAAAAATTGAAAAATCCGTTCCAAAAGAAATTCAAAAACTCATTCATAAAATGATTCGTCCAAATGCAAAAAGGCGGCTGCAAAACATTGATTCTGTTTTGAAAAAAATTAAGCGGTACTTAAAACATTATGACACACATCAACTGAGAGTTCAGCTGGCAAAGACAGTTTCAATTCAAACTGTTTATACTTTTACGGATATTGAAGAAAAAGATAAAAACAGCCGTCGTGTAAAAAAAATAATTTCATGCGTTGCCGTTGCCGCCGTCATTTTTATGATTTGCTGGTTTTCTGGTTTAATTCACAGAACTCTTTTGCGTCACTGGTATACTCCCGTAAAAATAAATATGGAAATGCCGGTTTCGCTTTCTAAATTTATGGATTTACCGGCAAGAGCATTCTTTTTTGAAGACGATGGCAAAGACCTGCCGGAAATAAAAGGCTCTTCAAGATTCTTTTTTTCACAAGATTTGCGAATTTCAAACAGAGTTAAAAATCTTTTTAAATCAAAACAGGAAAAAGAAAACCTAAAAGCACTGAAATCCGCCAGAAAAAATAAAACTTACGAAATGCATTCTGTTTTTCTTCCTCACGGAAATTACCGGGTAAAAATTGTGATTGGTCCTTATATCTGGTGGAAAAATTTTAGCGTTGATTCTGAAAGTCTTAATCTTTCCTGTGATTTTTTGAAAAACAAAGTTCGAAAAATCAAACTTAACTGTCATATTACAGATAAACAGACAAAAGAAGAAATTTCTTCTCTAGCGGAAATAAAAATTCTTTACAACGGGGAATGGAAAGACATTGGTGAAATTCCAGAAAACCAGTTGAATTCTGCGGCTGTTTGGAAAATCCGCATTAGTTCAGAAAATTATGAAAGTCAGATTTATTCACTTTTAATAGACTGGTATCAGGATGATATTTTTATTTGTGCAGAACTTGAAAAAGTGCTTAAATAGCGGAGTGTTGCTAAAAAATCAAGGAGAGATTTTATGAAAAAAAATAAAATTCTGACCGTACTGCCGTTTTTGCTTCTTTTTGTTCTGACTTCCTGTGCAAGTACAAAATTCGCTGTCATTACAAAATGCCCGGAACGTTTTTTCTGGAAAATTGAAGGCCGGGATACTTCAGGAAAAAAATCTACTGTTTATATTCAAGGTACAATTCATGTTGGGGACGGAAGACTTTTTCCGCTTTCTGAATCCGTAGAAAATGCTTTTAATACTGCGGATCGCTATGTTGCAGAACTTTCTTCTTCTGATATGGCAGATTATCCTTCAAAAACTATGGAACGTATGGTTGCGAGTTATAGTGAAGAATATGATATTCGTAAAAAACTGAATATTTCAAATCTTGATATTATGTATAAACTGCTGCCAGAAGAACAGGTTGCGGAAGTTTCAAAATTTGAACCGTGGGTTTTAAATTCCATGATTTCTGGCGTTTGGACTAAAGAATCAAAATTAAACACGGATTACGGACTTGATATGTATTTTTACAAAAAAGTTGAAGAAAAGGGCAAAATAGTTGAAGGTCTTGATACTCTAAAAAATCAGATGGAACTTTTAGCTTACGGTGATTATAACACTCAGCTTGCGGCACTTGAAGTTCAGCTTTCTGATTATCCTTTTGAAAAATCCATAAAAAATTTGCAGGATATGTACGCAGCGTATCTTGATGGCGACACGGAAAATCTTTATGCGATTATGTTTGAAGAAAAATCCGGCGGAAATTCTGATGCTGAGCTTAATAAAAAACTTTTTGATGAAAGAAATGAACGCTGGGCAAAAAAAATCAATGAATATTTAAAACGTGGCGGAGCAACCTTTTTGTTTGCCGGAGCTGGGCATTTTATAGGATTGAATTCAGTTTTTGAATATCTAAGACAAAATCAATAAGGGCATCTGGTAAAAAATCATTTTTAATGCTTTATTTAGAGATACCTGAAAATTGCAATTTTTAGAGGTTCCCATAAGCAAATACACGGACTTTTGTTCTATTTTTATAGAAAAATAAAACTAGAAAATATGATATTGATAAATTATAATTAGGAAAATTCACCTAAGAATATAGGGAAGTAAAAATTGCGATTTTTAGTTCCCTATAAAGTCATCTCTAAAAGAACATCTTTGACGATTTTTTTAGAGATTTCCATAAAAAAAATGGGAAAACAGGGGGCTGAACTTTACAGAAACTTGGTTTCCACAGGAGTTTTGTTTTATGAAATACGGTTATTTTGACGATGACAAGGCTGAATATGTCATCACTCGTCCAGATACTCCAACTTCTTGGAGTAACTATCTTGGATCTACCGTTTATGGAGCTGTCATTACAAACAATGCCGGCGGTTATGGCTTTTACAAGTCTGGAGCACAGGGGCGTTTTATGCGCCTGCGTTTTAACGCTGTGCCAATGGATCAGCCAGGACGTTATTTCTATCTTCGTGATATGGAAGATGGAGATTTTTGGTCGGCTTCATGGCAGCCTGTAGGTAAACCTCTTGACCAGTACAAATCTGAATGTCGCCACGGTACTGCTTACACAATCATCACTTCTGAATACAAGGGAATTAAATCTGAAACAAAATATTACGTTCCTCTTGGACAGAATTTTGAATATTGGCGCCTTAAGGTAACAAATACTTCAAATAAAGTCCGCAAAATCCGTCTTTTTTCTTACTGCGAATTTGCTAACCAGTGGAATACAACTCAAGATCAGGTAAATCTTCAGTATTCGCTTTTTATCGTGAAAGGCGAAAAAGTTGGCGATAACCTCCTTCGCTATTCTATTCAGGATAACTTGTACATCCAGCATCCAGAATGGGAAGTTGGCGGTGCTTATATGAGCCAGTGGGTTGCTTTGATTGGAACTCCAATGACTGGTTTTGATACAAGCCGCGAAGCATTTATTGGAACTTACGGTTCTTATGAACATCCAAAAGCTGTTGTTGATGGAGAATGTACAAATTCTGAAGCTTATGGCGATAACTCTTGTGGTACTGTTCAGGGTGATTTGGAATTGCAGCCTGGCGAAACAAAAGAAGTTATGCTTATGCTGGGAATTGACGATGCCCGTGCTGTTGGTCAGAAGATTGTAAACGAATTTGGTAATTTCCAGCGTGCAGATCAGGAATTTGACAGATTGGTTGAAAACTGGCACGCAAAACTTGGTTCTTATAAGGCAATCACTCCGGATGAAGACATTAACCACACAGTAAATGTTTGGGGACTTTACAACTCTCTCATCACTTTTGCCTGGAGCCGTGCCGCTTCTCTTGTTTACAACGGAGAACGTGATGGGCTTGGTTACCGTGATTCAGTTCAGGATATTCTGGGCGTTTCTGCCGCAATTCCAAAAGAAGCTGAAGAGCGTCTTGTCCGCATGATTTCTGGTCAGTGCCAGAATGGTGGTGCCGTTCCTGTTATTTCTAAGGATTTTAACGCAGGTCACGAAAAAGCTCCAAAGCCTGAAGAATTCCGTTCTGATGATTGTGAATGGTTCTTTAATGCAGTTCCTTGCTATGTTGCAGAAACTGGTGATTTTGATTTCTACAATAAAGTTGTTCCATATGCTGATGGCGGAGAAGCTACAGTTTACGGTCACTTAAAGCGTGCTTTGGAGTTCAACCTGGAGCGTATGGGGGCTGATGGTCTTCCGTGCGGTCTTTTGGCTGACTGGAACGACTGTCTTAAACTTGGTTACCACGGGGAATCTTTATTTGTAACATTCCAGTTGCGTTTAGGGCTTACAACTTATGCTGATATTTCAAAACGCCTTGGCAAAAATGACGAAGCTGAATGGGCTTTGGCACAGAGAAAGACTTTGGACGAAAATATTCAGAAAAAATGCTGGGACGGCAAATGGTTTGTCTGGGCAATTGGTGAAGACGGAACAGTTTACGGAACTCACACAATCGAAGAAGGTCAGATTTATCTTAATACGCAGGTGTGGGCTGTTATGTCATCTGCTGCAACTCCGGAACAGGCAAAACTTTGTATGGAAGCTGTAAAAGAAAAACTTGCAACTCCTTACGGTTTAATGCTTTGTGCACCTCCATTCGTAAAAACAAGAAGCGACATTATGACATCTGTTGTTTTCCTTAAAGGTATTAAGGAAAATGCTGGTATCTTTAACCATACACAGGGTTGGGGTGTTATTGCAGAAACAATGCTTGGAAACGGCGACCGTGCTTACGAGTACTGCAAGGCTTCTATTCCTGCTGCTTACAATGACAAGGCAGAAATACGCCAGAGCGAACCTTATGTTATAGGACAGACTACATATTCTACATACTCAAAACGTCCTGGAAACACAAGAACATCTTGGCTTTCTGGTGCTGCAACATGGTCATACTATGCAATTACTCAGTACATGCTGGGCGTAAAACCTCAGTATGACGGAATGCTTTTTGATCCATGTATTAAGCACGACTGGGACGGTTACACTGTAGAACGCCGCTGGAGAAATATGAACATTCATATCGAAGTAAAAAACCCACAGCACGTTTCTAAAGGTGTTGAATACATCGAAGTGGATGGTAAGCGTCTTGACGCATGCTACCTGCCAGTCGACCAGATTAAAGACGGCACAAAAATTGTCGTTTATATGGGTAAGGATGCTAAGACTTACCAGTCTGAACGCGTTTAATCCCGCTTAAGTTTTAGAGAAAGGCTTCTTCTTTTTTAGAAGGAGCCTTTTTTTTGAGACTTTGCTTTAAGTGGGTTATCCTCCTCCGCCTTTAAAAATCGCAATTTTTGCACTATAATTAAGCAATGGCATTTGTAAACAATTTATTTGATCAGAATTTTATTCAATATGCGTCTTACGTAATCAGAGACAGGGCAATTCCAGATATTATTGACGGTCTAAAGCCGGTTCAGCGCAGAATTCTTCACACAATGATTGAAAAAGATGACGGCCGTTTTACAAAAGTTGCAAAAGTTGTGGGGGAAGTTATGGCTTATCATCCGCACGGAGATGCTTCCATTTACACGGCACTGGTAAATCTTGCAAATAAAGAAATTTTTATTGATAAACAGGGAAACTACGGAAATCTTTTTACGGGGCATGGTCCTGCTGCCGCGCGTTATATTGAATGTCGTCTGCGTCCTATCGCAAAAGAAATTTTATATAATCCGGAAATTACAGAATATGTTGACAGTTATGACGGTCGTGCAAAAGAGCCGGTCGCATTTCGGGCAAAACTTCCGCTTGTTTTAATAACCGGTGCTGAAGGTATTGCCGTCGGAATGAGTACTTATATTTTGAGTCACAACGCGTCAGAAGTTATTGAAGCTGAACGAAAATGTCTGCGAGGTGAACCTTTCCAGCTTTTTCCGGATTTTCCAATCGGTGGTCTAGTTGACGTTTCTGACTATCAGGATGGACTTGGGAAAATTATCACTCGTGCAAAAATGGACACAAGTGACGAAAAGAAAATCATCATTACAGAACTTCCTTATGGTTCTACAACAGAAACTCTATGCGATTCCATTGAAAAGGCTGCCAAAAACGGTAAAGTAAAAATTGCTTCCATTCAGGATTTTACTTCTGATCACGTGAATATTGAAATCAGATTGCAGCGCGGCGTTTATACAAAGGATGTCGTAGATGCCCTTTACGCGTTCACCGAATGTGAAAAATCAATTTCCTGCAATCTTCTGGTCATAAAAGATAATATGCCAGTTCAGATGACTTGTACGGAAGTCATAAAATTTCATGCAAATCAGCTTGTTGGCGTTTTAAAAGATGAACTTGAAAATGAAAAGAGACATTTGCTCAATGATTTGCACCTGCGAACAATTGAACGAATTTTTGTTGAAGAACGCATTTATAAAAAAATTGAAACCATGAAAACTGCAGAAACTGTTGTAAAGGCTGTTTATGATGGTTTCGTGCCATTTTCTGCTGAACTTTTGCGTCCTTTAAATGATGACGATATTGAACATCTGCTCAAAATTCCAATCCGCAGAATTTCTCTTTATGATATGAACAAAAATAAAGAGGAAGTTAAAAAAATCAATGACAGAATTAAAGAAATCAACCGTCTTTTAAAACATCTTGTAGATTATGCAATCAGCTGGCTTGATGGAATTGAAGCAAAACTGCCCGCCGAACTTAAAAAACGCAAAACCAAAATTACAAATATTCACGCAGTTGATGTAAAAGCGGTTACAAAACGCGATATTCCTTTAAAATATGACGAAAAAACCGGTTATCTTGGCATTGAAGTTTCCGGCGGTGAAGAAAAATTAAAAGTCACACCGTATGACAAAGTTCTTTATGTAAGAAAATCAGGAATTTTTTCTGAATGCGAAACTCCTAAAAAAATATTCGTGGGACCTGGAATGTGGTACTGCGGATATTACGAAAAGGAAATTCTTGCAAAAATTCTTTTCACGGTAATTTATCGCGACCCTCAGACTCAATATGTTTATGTAAAACGCTGTAGAATTCCGGGACTCATTATGAATCGTGATTACTTTTTTGCTCCGGAAGGCTGCGAAATCCTCTATATTGATACAAAGAAGGATTTTACGTTCCGACTTGATTATGTAAAAAAGCCAAAAATAAAAATTACCTCGGAAAAATTCAAAGCTTCTGATTTTGAGGAAAAAACTTACAAGGCAAAAGGAGTTTGTGTAACAAAAAAAGAAGTTCAGAATATTGAAATTTTGAATGCAAAACCGCCGGTAACCGGTGAACTTTTTGATTCAGAAAAATAAAAATTCAAGAAAATGCTAGTTTTAGAAAAATATGTTTTTTATGAAGAAACAATAAAAAATTCGCGTTTTTTGTCAGAATTAATTCCCTGCACAGAACAATCGCGCGCGCGGGAAATCATAAAAGCACAAAAAAATAAATATCCAGAGGCGCGGCACGTTGTTCACGGTTTTGTAATCGGAAAATCTGGCGAAATTTGCGGAATGAGTGATGACGGTGAACCTTCTGGAACTGCCGGTCGTCCATTACTCGACGTTTTGCGCGGTCACGGTTGCACGAACACTCTGCTTACAATTACAAGATGGTTTGGCGGAGTTTTGTTGGGGACTGGTGGACTTGTAAAAGCGTACGGAGGCGGTGCAAAAGCCGTTCTTGCAAAAGCGGATGAAGAAGGTGCTTTTGTTCCTTTTGTTGAAAAAAAAACTTTTAGTTTTTCCGTAGATTATTCTTTTTACAAAATTGCAAAAAAACTTCTTGAAGATTTTAATATTTTTGACTTGAAAGAAGATTTTGGCATAGAAATTTCAATTTCCGGTAAAATTGAAGCCTCCCAGTCCGATTTTTTCAGTCACAAAATCAACGACGCCTCCAACGGAAAAATAACTGTTTCCCAGTAAAATCTTGA
>CAVJCY010000014.1:0-46747 GCA_963648145.1 bacterium
GTAACTCTGAAAACGCGATGTTTTAATTCGTGCTATATCAACGAATTAAAACTCACTGGTATCTCTAAAAAATGCATTGAAAATGATTTTTTAGAGATACCCTTGAATCTACCGCTGATACAGTGTTTTGGCGGGATTTTATAGGAGATAATCGTGAAACTTTGGGAAACTGGTGCTTACCTGATAAACGGAAAACTGGCTATGGATGGTGGTAATGCTGCTGATGGTGCAAAAAAGACAATGGCTTATTCAATTTTGCAAAAACATAATACAAATTCTGATGCGGCAAAATTAAAAATCAAATTTGATAAAATTACTTCACACGATATTACTTACGTTGGAATTATTCAGACAGCCCGTGCTTCTGGTCTTGAAAGATTTCCTCTCCCTTATGTTTTGACAAACTGTCATAACTCACTTTGTGCCGTTGGCGGAACAATCAACGAAGACGATCATATGTTCGGTTTGACTTGTGCTCAGAAATACGGTGGAATTTATGTTCCGCCTCACATGGCAGTAATTCATCAGTTTGCTCGTGAAATGCTTGCTGAATGTGGCGCAATGATTTTAGGTTCAGATTCTCATACTCGTTACGGCGCATTGGGAACTATGGCAATTGGCGAAGGCGGTGGTGAACTTGCAAAGCAGCTTTTGAACAAAACTTATGATGTTAATTATCCGGGAGTTGTTGCAGTTTATCTTACAGGTTCTCCAATTCCGGGTGTTGGACCTCAGGACGTGGCACTTGCAATTATCAAGGCAGTTTTTAACAACGGTTATGTAAAAAATAAGGTTATGGAATTTATAGGACCTGGCGTTGCAAATCTTTCTGTGGATTTCCGTATTGGCGTTGATGTTATGACTACCGAGACAACTTGTCTTTCTTCAATCTGGAAAACTGATGAAAAAATTGAAGAATGGTATGCAATTCACGGTCGCCCTAACTCTTATAAAGAATTGAATCCTGAAAACGGTGCTTATTATGACGGTGCAATTGAAATTAATCTTGATGAAATTCGTCCAATGATTGCCATGCCGTTCCATCCGTCTTGTGCATACACAATTGATGAAGTTAACTCAAATCTGATGGACATTCTGGAAGATACAGAAAAACGTGCTAAAGTTTCGTTTGGTGACAAAGTTAATTTTACTCTGAAAAATAAAGTGATTGACGGAAAACTTTATGTTGATCAGGGCGTAATTGCCGGTTGTGCTGGCGGTGGTTTTGAAAATATTTGTGCTGCTGCTGACATTTTAAAGGGTAAAGATACTGGAAACGGAAAATTCCTTTTGAATGTTTATCCCGCTTCTATGCCGATTTACAAAGAATTGATGAATAACGGTGCATTCAGTGCTTTGGTTGATGCCGGCGCAATTATTAAGACAGCATTCTGTGGACCTTGTTTTGGTGCTGGAGATACTCCTGCAAACGGGGCATTTTCTATCCGCCATTCAACCAGAAATTTCCCGAATCGCGAAGGCTCAAAAATCCAAAATGGTCAGCTTTCTTCTGTTGCACTTATGGATGCACGTTCAATTGCTGCAACTGCCGCTAACAAAGGCTTCCTTACTGCCGCAACTGAATTTGACACAGAATTTTCAGGTAAAAAATACTTCTTTGATAAATCAATTTACGAAAAACGTGTTTATGATTCAAAAGGAATTGCTCATCCGGAAGTTGAAATTCAGTTTGGTCCAAATATTAAAAACTGGCCGGAACAGAAATCTCTTGGCGATGATTTACTTGTAAAAGTTGTTTCTGAAATTCACGACCCGGTTACAACTACTGATGAACTTATCCCATCCGGTGAAACTTCATCTTTCCGTTCAAATCCTTTGGGACTTGCCGAATTTACTTTGAGTCGTAAAGATCCCGCTTACGTTGGCCGCGCAAAAGCTGTCCGTGATTTGTCTGATGAAGTTAAATCTGAAATTAAAAATGCCGTGTCTGTTCTTGAAAAAAAAGATTCTGAACTTGGTAAAAAGGCTAAAAATGCACAGATTGGTTCTACAATTTTTGCCGTAAAACCGGGGGACGGTTCTGCCCGAGAACAGGCTGCTTCTTGTCAGCGCGTACTCGGTGCTTCTGCAAATATCGCAAATGAATACGCAACAAAACGCTACCGTTCAAACCTCATCAACTGGGGAATGCTGCCATTTATTTATAAAGGCGGAGACAAAAATCTTCCATTTGAAAACGGTGATTATATATTTATTCCAGGTGTAAAAAAGATGATTGCAGAAAAACTTCCTGTAATTACAGCTTATGCAGTTCATTCTGACGGTTCTGTAAAGGATTTTGAACTTTCTGCAGGCGATTTGACAGATGATGAACGAAGAATCATTCTAGCCGGTTGTTTGATTAATTTTTACCGGGGATAAAAGTTCAGTTTATTTGCCTTATTCAAGATGCCTAAAATAAAAACGGCTGGAACAGAAAAATTATTTTGTTTCGGCTGTTTTTTTTTGGAACCTCTAAAAATTGCAATTTTTAGAGGTATCTTTGAAAACGCGATGTTTTAATTCGTGCTATATCAACGAATTAAAACTCGAAAGTCTTTAAAAAAGCATTGAAAATGATTTTTTAGAGATGCCCTTTTATGCAATGAAAGAAAATCTGTGTTTTATAAAATTATTTCCAGCTATCAACAATATTTTTAAACTGATCTAACATTCCAAGAATTTCTTCACGTTTAGAAACATCATAGCGAGAGGCTAATTTGTCCAGTTCTTTTAAAAAAGGAAGCATTTCCTGCAATTTTTCCATTGGAACTTTTTCGGGATAATATTCTAGCAGAACGCTACCGTTTATTTTATTATTTTCAACATTTTTGACGGCAGGGGAGGATTTTAAAATTTGCATTGCTTTTTCAACAATCACACTGTCCTTAAAAACTTGAGCCCTTAATCTGATTCTGCCTGGAAAAAAACTTGAAACTGTCATAAATATCATTCCTTTTTTGTAATTATTTATCCTTTTCGTCATTCCGAATTCATTTCGGAATCTTATGTCGTGCTGAGGTGATGCAGAAACAAGTTTAGCATGACCTCTGTGTATTTTTACTCAATTTCCGGCAAAAGTGGCCGCATTGATGCAAGTGAAATTCCGATTGTGCATGAATTATGCAAAACGGCTGCTAGGGTAGGCGGAATAAATCCTACAATTCCTCCAATCAAAAGGAAAGAGTTTATTCCAATTATAGTTCTGTTATTTAAAGCCATTTTGTCAAGGAGTTTTTGCCCTAATCTTCTGACTATAACTAGAGAATTTAAACCGTCATGGCTCAAATTTATATCCGCAGTATCGCCGGCAATAGGACTTGCTCCGTCAATTGAAATTCCAACGTCGGCAGCAGAAAGTGCTGGTGCGTCGTTTATGCCGTCCCCAATCATAATTACATGATGACCTTTTTTGTTTTCCTGATTAACAAATTTTACCTTGTCTTCTGGCAAAGCCTGTGCGTGATATTTGTCAATTCCGGCTTGTTTTGCAATTTTTTTTGCAGCACCCTCTGTATCCCCGGTTATCATAATCGTCTGCAGAATACCCATTTTTTTTAGTTCTCTGATTGCGTCCCTTGCATCTTCTCTAACAGGATCGCCAATTCCGATAATTCCCACCAGTTCTCCATCAAAAGAAAGATAAAGCAGAGAATTTCCAAGTCCCATTTCTTTTTCCTGGATTTTTTTGATTTGGTCGGTATATGGTATTTTTTCATCTTCAAAAATAAAATGTGCACTACCAATGCAAGTTTTTTTATCATTCAAAGTGGATGCAATTCCGTGGGCAACAATATATTCAACTTTTGTGTGATATTCAGGATGATTGATATTTTTTGCAACAGCCGCGTCCACAACAGCCCTTCCAAGTGGATGAGGATAATGTTCTTCAAGACAAGCTGAAAGTGAAAGAACTTCATCTTCGCTGAAATTTCTGAAAGTGTATATTTTGCTTACGGCAGGTCTTGCATTTGTCAGAGTTCCGGTTTTATCAAAAATCACAGTGTCAGCATTTGCGGTTGCTTCCAGGTATTTTCCACCTTTTACGCTGATTCCCATTTTTGCCGCTTCTTGCATTGCCGAAAGCACAGAAATTGGGGCAGAAATTTTTAAGGCACAGGAGTAATCGACCATCAAGGTAGAAATTGTCTTTGTAAGGTTTCTTGTTGTCAGCCAGGTGATTGCGGTCAAAAGAAAGTTAAATGGTACAATTTTCTGGGCAACTTCTTCAGAGCGTTTTTGTGCTAGAGCTTTCAGATTTTGAGAATTATCAATCATCTGAATGATATTATTTACTTTTGTTTCATTGCCACTACAATTTACTTTTACGTAAAGTTCTCCTTCCGAAATTATTGTTCCTGCAAAAACAGGAGCTCCTTCAAACTTTTCCACCGGCAGCGATTCGCCTGTAATGCTGGCCTGGTTTACCATTCCCTGTCCATTTTCTACAATTCCGTCAACTAGAATTTGCGAGCCAGAACGGAAAACAACTAAATCACCTTTTTTAAGACTTTTTACAGAAACAGTTTTTTCTTCCCGGCTCTTTACATCAACTTTTTGAACAGAGGAGTCCAGACACAAAAGCTGGTGGGCTAGATTATTGTAAGAGCGACGTTTTGTGATTTCTTCGATATCTTCACCCATTCCCAAAAGCATATTGATATTTGACGCTGTTGAGTGATTTCCTGTGGCAACAGAAACAACCAGGGCGGTCGCATCAAGCAAATCTGTATTAAAAAATGTTTCTGTAAGTGAAGAATAAATGGCCTTTACGACGCGGGGAACTATGTGGGCATAAAGAATAAGGGTTCTGATTGGAAGAGGAAGAAAAAACTTTTTCAGATAATGGATTGCCAGAGTTTCTGCAATTACTCCAAAAATACTTTCTTCTTCCGGAATATCCTGAACGGCATTTAAAAGATTTTTGTCTTTCAGATATTTATTTGTAAGGGCTTTAAAAAGATTTAAAATTTCTTTTTTAGAAAGTTTTTTTTCATCATAAACTATAAGAAAAGAACCCACGTTAGGATTTACATCAACATCCAAAACTCCTTCCTGAACTGCAATCAGTGTTGTTGCCAAAATTGCCTGTTTTGAAGAATATTCTCTAGTGTTGTAATGAAGTCTGATTCTTCCCGGAATATAATGATGTTCTTTTACGTTCATAAAAATTGCCTCAAAAATAAAGGCTATCTCTAAAAAAACATTTTCGATGCTTTTTTAGGGATGCTTTCGAGTTTTAATTCGTTAAAATGCAACGAATCAAAACATCGCGTTTTCTTTTGTTACCTCGTAAAATTGCAATTTTTAGAGGTTCCCTAAAGTAAAAAAAAGCAGGAAAAGGGATATTCACCATTTCCTGCTTTTCGTAACAAATCTGAAAAATTATGCATTTTCCTTGTTGTATTTTGCTTCTGCAACAACATCTTGTGCATCTTCTTTTACAGATTCTGCAAAAGCGGCAGCGTCTTCTTTTAGCTGCATGCCTTTTCCAACAACTGCAGCACATGCTTTTTTAAAAGCAGGTGTTTTTACAAGGTTATAAGCTGCAATTCCTGCAACTGCACCAAGTGCAAATGCTCCCCATTTAGTCATTTTGTCCCCCTGAAATATGGAAATAACATCGCGTTTCCTTTCGTTACCTCTAAAAATTGCAATTTTCAGAGATTTCCATTAAAAAATATCACAAATACAGTTAATTGTCACTAACGAAAAAAAAATAAAAAAAATATTGCATAAATTTGCAAAAAACAGTAACTTTTTGTATATTTATACAATTTTTGGGGGAATAAAATGGCAAAAGATAAGGTTATTTTAGCTTATTCTGGTGGACTTGATACAACAGTTATCATTCCGTGGTTAAAAGAAAATTATAATTATGATGTAATTGCAGTTTGTATTGACGTTGGTCAGGGCGACGACTGGGCTGCAATTAAAAACAGGGCATTAAAAACCGGTGCTGCTGCCTGTTATGTAGTTGATGCACGCGAAGAATATATCACAGACTATATTTACCCGGCTCTTAAAGCAAATGCAGTTTACGAAGATGAATATCTTTTAGGAACTT
Organism: bacterium; assembly: GCA_963648145.1. Taxonomy (GTDB): domain Bacteria; phylum Spirochaetota; class Spirochaetia; order Treponematales; family Treponemataceae; genus Treponema_D. The sequence goes on from CAVJCY010000014.1 coordinate 6,068, forward strand.
CTACTGCTCGTCCTTTAATCGGAAAAATCCTGGTTGAATATGCACGTCAGGAAAAAGCCGTTGCAATTTGTCACGGTGCAACTGGTAAAGGAAACGATCAGGTTCGTTTTGAATTTGCAATCAAGGCATTTGCTCCAGATCTTAAAGTAATTGCCGCCTGGCGTGATGACAAATGGAATATGGACAGCCGAGAAGCAGAAATCAAATTCCTGGAAGACCGCGGACTTGAAGTTCCAATGAAAAAAGACCAGTCATATTCTCGCGATGAAAATATCTGGCATCTTTCTCACGAAGGTCTTGAACTGGAAAAAACAGAAAATGAACCAAACTATAAGCATATGCTCAAAAATACTGTTGTTCCGGAAGAAGCACCAAATGACGGAGAATATGTAACAATCGAATGGGAAAAAGGAATTCCAGTAAGCGTAAACGGTAAAAAACTTGCTCCGATTGATTTGCTCAATACTTTGAACGAAATTGGCGGTAGAAACGGCGTTGGTCTTGTAGACATCTGTGAAAACCGCTTTGTTGGAATGAAATCTCGTGGCGTTTACGAAACACCCGGTGGATCAATTCTTTATTTTGCTCACAGAATGATGGATCACATCTGCCTTGACCGCGAAACTTATCACTACAAACAGCAGGTAAGCCTCAGAATGTCAGAACTGATTTACGAAGGCAAATGGTTCACAACTCTCATGGAGTCTTGTATGGCATTTATGGACAAAGCCGAAGAAAATGTTACCGGCTGGTCAAAGGTAAAAGTCGTAAAAGGTGCAATCCGTGGTGCTGGTTCTGGTTCAAAATACAGCCTTTACAACGAATCAATCGCGTCATTTACAACTGGTGAACTTTACAATCACAAAGATGCACAGGGCTTTATTACTCTTGCAGGACTTCCGCTCAAAGTTCGTGCCATGATGGAACAAAGCGTTGGCGAAGGTCAGGCAATTGTAGAAAGCAGAAATCTTAAAAAACGACCTGTAGAGTAGACCGTTCTAAAAAAAACATCAAAGATGATTTTTTAGAAAATGTCTTTTATTACGGGCGCGCCCTTGCGGGCCGGGCTTTTCACAATTCCGCATTCGCTGCAAAGTCCTCGGCACACAAATGGTGTGCCTGCGGGCTTCCGCTTCGTTTTTTGAAAAAAACTTCGCGGTTGTTACAATCCCTCGCGCAACACAGAAAGACCGTATGTTCAAGAATAAATTTCTGAACGTACGGTCTTTTTTTATACCTCGTGACTAAAAGTCAAAAATCAAATACTATCTTCCTATAAAAAATTATTTGGAGAAAATCCTATGGAAAAAGAACTGTCAAAATTAATGGGCTTCAGACCGGAAATTAAGGTTGTAGACGCAACTCTCAGAGACGGTGGCCTTGTAAACGATTTTAATTTTAGTGATGATTTTGTAAAAGCACTTTATAACACAAATGTTAAAGCTGGTGTTGATTATATGGAATTTGGTTATAAAGCTGATAAAACAATGTTTGATGTTAATAAATTCGGCAAATGGAAATTCTGCAATGATGATGATATTCGTGCGGTCGTTGGCGAAAACAACACAGAGTTAAAAATTGCCGTAATGGCAGATATTGGCCGTTGCAATTACAAACAGGACATTATAAAAAAGGCAGACAGCCCAATAGATTTGGTTCGTGTTGCCTGTTATATAAATCAGATTCCGGCTGCCATAGATGTTATAGAAGACTGCAAAAATAAAGGTTACGAAGTCAGCTGTAATATCATGGCAATTTCTAACGTTCAGGAAAGTGATGTAAAAGTTGCACTGGACGCTCTTTGTCATTCAAGTGTCGATGTTATTTATATTGTAGACAGTTTTGGTGCAATTTACCCTGAACAAATGGGGCGCATTGCAGATTTGTATATGTCATACGGTTTAAAATATAAAAAGGAAATAGGAATTCATTCTCATGATAACCAGAAACTTGCATTTGCAAACACAATAGAAGCTTGTGGCGACGGCGTAAATTATCTTGATGCAACTTATGCTTCAATGGGTAGGGGTGCCGGCAACTGTGCAATGGAAAATTTAATCGGATTTTTAAAAAACCCTAAGTATCAGTTTTATCCTGTTGTACAATTCCTTGAAAATTACATGACACCAATGAAAGAAAAAGCAACATGGGGCTACGACGTTCAGTATCTTATGACCGGAGTTTTAAATCAGCATCCAAGAACGGCAATTTCGTTTACAAAAGAAGGCCGCAAAGATTATTCAAATTTTTATAAAGAAATTACCTCTCAGGAATAAAAAATTACTACGGCTCTGACTTAAGAACATCTCTAAAAAATAATTTTCGCTGCTTTTTTTTAGAGATTCGGGCATCTCTAAAAAAATCATTTACAATGCTTTATTTAGAGATACATGCGGGTTTTAATTCGTTGATATAGCACGAATTAAAACATCGCGTTTTCTTTCGTTACCTAAAAATTGCAATTTTTAGGTTCCAATAACAAATCTTAGGTTCCAATAACAAATCTTAATTGCAACTCATTCTTTATAGTGATAAAATCACCTGTTGAAAGGTGTCTGATTCTGGCGAATCTTCGGGCATTTTTTTTATCTTGCATATTATTTTTATAGGAGACCCACAATGACTTACACAGCAGAAGTGGAACATATGTGTCCTTTAGCAAAAGGCGCATATCATGGTCCTGCACCTATTCCAGAGGAAGGTGAATGGATTAAGGCTAAAACTCAGGAAGATATTTCTGGTTTTACACATGGTATTGGTTGGTGTGCACCACAGCAGGGTGCATGTAAACTTTCTTTAAATGTTAAGAAAGGAATTATTGAAGAAGCACTTGTTGAAACAATCGGTTGTTCTGGTATGACACACTCAGCTGCTATGGCTGCAGAAATCCTTATTGGAAAAACAATCATTGAAGCTTTAAATACGGATCTTGTTTGCGATGCTATCAATACTGCAATGCGTGAACTTTTCTTACAGATTGTTTATGGTCGTACACAATCTGCTTATTCTAAAGATGGTCTTAAAGTTGGTGCTTCTCTTGAAGATTTGGGAAAGAACCTCCGTTCACAGGTTGGAACAATGTTCGCAACACGCAAAACAGGTCCTCGTTACCTTGAAATGACAGAAGGTTATGTTGAAACAATCGCTCTTGATAAAGACAACCAGATTATCGGTTATAACTGTATCAACTTTGGTAAATTGATGGACGCTCTAAAAGCTGGAAAACCTGCTGAAGAAGCAATCAAAGGTGCCCGCACTCACTATGGTCGTGTAACAGAAGATCAGGGTATGGTTAAGTTAATTGACCCAAGAAAAGAGTAAAACGTAGGAACGGAGGAAATAGATATGTCATTGTTTGAAGATTATGAAGGCCGTATCCCACAGGTAAACAAGGCTTTAAAAGAATATGGTTTTGCAGAAGGCGAAGAAGGTTTGAACCAGGCTCGCGATCTTTGTAAGGCTCGTGGATTTGATCCTTATGAAATCTGCCAGTCAACTCAGCAGATTTGTTTTGAAGATGCGAAATGGGCTTATGTTTTAGGCTCTGCAATTGCAATAAAAGAAGCAGAAAAAAATGGTGATAAATCAGGTTCTACAGCCGCTGCAAATATCGGTAAGGGCTTGCAGGCATTCTGTCTGCCAGGTTCTGTAGCTGATGACCGCAAAGTTGGTCTTGGTCACGGAAACTTGGGTGCTAGACTTCTTTCAGAAGAAACACAGTGTTTCGCATTCCTTGCTGGACACGAGTCTTTTGCCGCCGCAGAAGGTGCTATTAAGATTGCCGCTAACGCAAACAAAGTTCGCAAGAACAAGCTCCGCGTTATTTTGAACGGTCTTGGAAAAGACGCTGCTCAGATTATCAGCCGCATCAACGGATTTACTTATGTAAAAACTGAATTTGATTACTTTAATGGTGAAGGTACTGACAAAGCACTCAAAGTTGTTGAAGAAATCCCTTACGGTAACAACCCGGAACGTCTAATCGTAAAATGCTACGGTGCAGATGATGTTCGCGAAGGTGTTGCAATTATGTGGCACGAAGATGTTGATGTTTCTATCACAGGAAATTCTACAAATCCGACACGTTTCCAGCACCCAGTTGCAGGAACTTACAAAAAAGAACGTCTTCTCGCTGGTAAAAAATACTTCTCTGTAGCTTCTGGTGGTGGTACAGGTCGTACTTTGCACCCAGATAATATGGCTGCAGGTCCAGCTTCTTACGGCTTTACTGATACTCTTGGCCGTATGCACTCAGACGCACAGTTTGCAGGTTCTTCTTCAGTTCCTGCTCACGTTGAAATGATGGGCTTTATGGGAATGGGAAACAACCCGATGGTAGGCTGCACAGTTGCATGCGCCGTTGCAGTAGCTGGCAGTTTCTAAGAAGGAAATCATCTATAGTCTAGTTTTACAACTGGGCAGCCGGGGCGAGTTTTGCGAGAGCAAAACTCGGTAAGCAGCCGCAATGCTGCGACCTGTACAGTTGCTTGTGCAGTAGCTGTTGCAGGTTTGTTCTAAAAAACTGCAGGTAGACGCTGCATTTCAACTAGTCAGCCGAGGCGAGTCTTTGATTAAAACTCGACTTGTCAACGAATAGGGGCATACGTAACACTAAAGTTGTGGCTTGTCCTGTTGCATGTGTACTTGCAACAACTGCAAAAATCCGCTCGTTTAGGGCGGATTTTTTTATGTCCGAGTGGGATTCCTGCGTAATGGCAATGCAGACAGCCTGAACAACTTTCCAGGAGTTCTTGAAAATAGCACTGTTAATGGTTAAAATTGAAGTATGTTTGATGTAAAGGATACGGATTTTTTTGATCTTGAAGATGAAGCGTTTGATACAATTGTTGAAGATGATATTTCTTTTACGGGTTCTATAAAAATCAAAAAAACATTTTTAATTCGTGGCAAGGTTAACGGAGCAATTGATTCTGCAAGTGATCTTGTGATTGATACAAATTCTGTCGTAAATGCAGATATTAATGCGGAGCGGGTTTTAATCCGTGGTAAAGTAAAGGGCAACGTTATTGGCAGAAAGCTGATTTTTGTGACTTCTTCTGGTTCGCTTGAAGGGGACATTACTACAGAAAAAGTTGTTCTTGAACCGGGTTGTAATTTTGTGGGCAAATGCTCTATGGTAAAATAAGAAAAAGAGCGTGTAAAATGAAAAAAAACTGTTTGTTTATTGTTTTTTGTTTGTTAATTTCAGGAAATATTTTTGGTCAGGCTGTAAAACAGGATGCACTTGTTTTGTATCATAACGGAAAATACCGGGAATCTATTCAGGTTTGTGAACAGGAACTTCTGGAAAATCCTAACAGAATTGAAGCCTATGTTGTAATTTGCTGGAGTCTTGTAAAAAACAAACAGTATGCGGAAGCGGAAGAAAGGGCAACTCAGGGATTAAAAATAAGTCCTTATGAATTGCGGTTGATTGAAATTCTTGGTGAAGCAAGATATTACCTTGGAAAAAATAATGGTGCTTTGGAACAGTTCCAGAAATATGTTGCCTCTGCAAATGACAGTGCACCGCGTCTTGGAACTGCCTATTATCTTATGGGCGAAATTTATATCAAACAGGCAAGATACCAGCACGCAGATATTAGTTTGAGTTGTGCAGTAAAAAATGAACCGACAATTGATACCTGGTGGGTAAGGCTTGGTTATGCGCGTGAAATGGCCGGGAATTATTATGAAGCACTTGAAGCTTATGAACAGGCTTTACTTTTAAATTCTTCTTCTTATGATGCAACTCAGGGACGTACACGAGTCAGGGCAAAACTTCAGTAATATGCTAAAAAATATCCATATTGAAACTTTAGGCTGCCGTTTAAATCAGATTGAAAGCGAAGCGGCTGCCAGTTTTTTTATAGAAAAGGATTTTAAAGTCTTTATGGGCGGTTTGACTTCCGCGTCTGAAATTGATGAAGAATGTCCGCTTGTCGTTATAAATACCTGCACAGTAACTCAAAAATCTGAACAAAAAGCACGACGTATTATAAGGCTGAGTTTAAAAAAATATCCTTGTGCGGCGGTTTTAGTAACCGGCTGTTATGCTCAGCTTTCTAGAAACGAAATTAAATCCATTGATTCAAGAATTTGTGTGCTCGGTGGGCAAATAAAAAGCAGAATTCAGTCCATACCTGTTTTATTGAAGAACGAAATTGAAAGTGACAGTTTTGATGCTATTTTGTTTGCTGAAAAAGTAAATGAAATTGCCGATATAAAGCCTGTAAAAATTAATTTTCCGGAAGATTCTTTTAAACTTGCGGCAAATAGTTTTATTGCTCATTCGCGTGCTTCGCTGAAAATTCAGGACGGTTGCAATTCCAATTGTTCATATTGTGCAATTCATATGGCACGCGGACACAGCGTTTCCATTCCTGTTGAAACTGCGCTAAAAAGAGTTAAGGCTCTAGAAGAAAATGGCCACAGTGAAGTAATAATTACGACCGTGAATATTGGCCAGTACAAAAGCGAATATAACGGAAAGGTTTTTAATTTTACTCGCCTTCTTGATTTTTTGCTTAATAATACTAAAAAAATAAATTTCAGGATTTCTAGTTTGTATCCTGAAGTTATTGATGAGGAATTTTGCGAAATTATAAAAAATCCGCGGGTAAGACCACACTTTCATATTTCTGTGCAAAGCGGAAGTAACAGGATTTTAAAAGCAATGAACAGAGTTTATGATGCTCAAACTGTAGAAAATGCCTGCAAAAAATTGCGCGAAGCGCGGACGGACTGCTTTCTTGCCTGCGATATTATTACAGGCTTTCCTGGTGAAACGGAAGATGACTTTTTGCAGACTTTTAATTTATGTAAAACTTGCGATTTTTCCTGGATTCACGCTTTTCCGTATTCTGAACGTCCTGGAACAGCGGCAGCAATAATGAAAAACAAAGTGCCAAACGAAATTAGCGGTAAACGAGCAGCAACTTTAACGCAGTGGGTGAGTGAAAATAAAATCAATTACATTCAGAAATTTGTGGGAAAAGAATTGCCTGCAATAGTAGAAAATGTCCGTAAGCCGTTTGGACTGTCGCCACTTGCAAACGAAAGGCTTGTTTACCATGCCGTGACAGAAAATTTTATTCACTGTGAAATTAATTCAAGGCAGCCTTTGGCTGAGAACAGGGAAGTGCGGTTAAAAATTGTAAAGCCTCTGACTGAACGCATTAAAAAAGGTGGTGAAACAGAGGCTTTAGCAGAGATTGTAAGTAAAAACGATAGGGTGCCTCTAAAAATTGAAAATTTTAGAGGCACCTCTGAAAATGTTTCACTTTAAGAATTGCTATTTCCAGGACTTAGAGATGTCCTATTCATAAACAGAAGTTGGATGACGGCAATTGTTTAATAAATCTGCAACTTCTTCGGTTTTTACGCTGTAAAGAACATCTGATTTTTCATCTTTTGATTCAAAAACCATGATAAAAAGTTCCCCGCAGTCGTTGAACGTTACAGATTTTAATTTTCCGCCGCCATTGTAGTCAACATAAGGTGCCCCGTTTAGTTCTTTTAGTTTGTCGCTCATGAGAGCAAAACCGTAAATTCTTAATGAACTTGGACCTTTGTAAGTGAGTTTTTTCAAAAAATCCTGGTGAATATTAAACGTTACCTGAATTTCTGAAATGCCGGCTCCGCCTTCGAATAAATCGTTGGAAATTGTCCTGAATTTTTTTGATGTAAAATAGTCTGATAATTTTACAAGTGTAAGATCTTCTACTTTTTCTGTAGTCATTTTTTTTACCTCCCTGGAAATAAAAATCTAGTCTTTTGCGTAAGCGATTGGAGCAGGCGCGATGGCTGTTGCAACAGCCTGAGCGAAAGTGGCAAACCACGCCAACTGCGTGGATTGCCGCTTTGGAGGCGAATGCCGGAACTGCGCAAAGCGCGACCCGGTGCGCGTCTTACTGCCTGTAAGAATTTTAACGTTTTCAAAGATACCTCTAAAAATTGCAATTTTTAGAGGTTCTCATTAAATTGCGCACCGGGATACGCCCTATTCAGACTTAACTTTCATTCCATAAAACACCGGATAAACCAGAACGTCGAAGTAATAATTTTCAAGGCTAGGGTCTATGAGGTTAGTGTTGTTGTTTGTAAACAGTGGGCAGATGACACATTCGTCACTGACAAGGATTTTTTCAGCGGCCATAAGTTCACTTTCGCGTTTTGAGGCGTTCATTTCTTTTGAAGAGGCACTCAAAAGGTCGTTGTATTTTTTGTTGTACCATTTTATGTCGTTCTGTGCATTGCCTTCTGCATACATCAAAAGCCAAGTGGTTGGATCGTTATAGTCTGCATACCATTGATGACGTGCAAGCTGGAGCTTGCCGCTTCGTCGTTCGTCAACGTAAACTTCGTACTCCATTGATTCAAGATTTACCGTAACGCCAAGTTGCTGCCACTGCTGTTGTAAAACTTGGGCAACGTCTGCCTCATATGCTTGTGCCGGGTAGGTATAGGTAATTGGTGGCAAGCCTTCTCCGTTTGGATAGCCGGCTTCGGCAAGGAGTTTTTTAGCTTCTTCCAGGTCTTCTTTTAAAAGTTCCCCCTGCATTTTGCCCCATTCTGTGCCGTCTGCCTTTGATTTATAAAAACGTCCGACAAAAGTTGATGACGGTACACAGGAAATTCCTACGACGGTTGCGATATCTACTCGCTTTACAGCCTCGGCAAATGCTTTTCGTACTCTTACATCGTCAAAAGGCTTAATATTGATGTTGAAAAGAATGTAGTTTGTTTGCGGAATTTCTGCTAATTGTAAGTCCGATTTTCTTTCATATTTTTCTGCAAGTGAAGAAGGTGCACCGATAATTAAATTCAATTCGCCTGTCTGATATGCCGAAGCTTTTGCCTGATCGTCGTCCATGTACATATCTTTTAGGCTCAAAAGATTTACTTTGTCTGCATCATAATAGTACGGATTTTTCTTGTAGGTTACATATTCGCCAGCTTTACGTTCTGCAAAGTAGTAAGGACCGTTACAAAGGTTTTTGCCCGGAGTCATATCCCAAGTTTCGTCTTCTTCTGTTGCGTATTTGCAGTTTGAAGGCATATAAACTGGGAGTTTGCACAAATCAAGGAAGTATGCGCATGGTTCTTTTAAGGTAATTATAAGAGTATGGGCATCTGGAGTCTGGACTGCAAAATCATCAAGATTGCCGTTCCCATAGAAAGCTTCCTCCGCACCTTTGATTACGAACAGAAAATCAACGTACCACGAACCTTTGTCCGGATTTAAGGCACGAATCATTGTGTTTTTAAAATCGTAGGAAGTTACATCAGAGCCATCTGACCATTTTGAATCTTCGCGCAAGTGAAAAGTGTATGTGCACAAATCATCGCTGATTTCCCATGATTTTGCTGTTGCCGGAAGAATTTTTCCATCTTTATCATATTGAATTAAACCTTCAAGACAGTACTGCTGATATGTAAAATAAACGTATGCAGCGGCACCTGCCGGGTCGTATTCGCCATTTTCAGGGTTGTTAGGTGTTGTAATTTCAAGAATTTCACCTTTTTCGTTTGTTTTGATTCTTGATTTTTTTTCACCGCAACTAGTAAATCCTGCAATTAAAGCAAGAGTGCAAACTGCACAGCCAATAACCGTGGCAATTCTTTTTTTTGTAAATTTCATAAAAACCCCCTTTTTATGTAATGGGCATCTCTAAAAAATCATTTACAATGCTTTATTTAGAGATACATGCGAGTTTTAATGCATTGATATAGCACGAATTAAAACATCGCATTTTCATATTTACCTCTAAAAATTGCAATTTTTAGAGGTTCCCTTAAAAACCGCAGCTTCCGGCGTTTTGCCTTCTGCACGGTATTTAGCCTGATTTTCTGGTGTGTAAAGGAAGCAGGCAACTTTTCTTCCTTCAACATCATAAGTTTGAGGCTGAGTTGACATGCATTTTTCTGATGCATAACGGCAACGGGCCGCAAACGGACAGCCTTTTGGCAGATTGATTGGACTTGGAACTTCGCCTTCAAGAATAATTCTTTGTTTTTCCTTTGCCATTTTTGGATCTGCCACAGGAGACGCTGAAATAAGTGCTTTTGTATACGGATGAAGCGGATGTTTGTAAACTTCATCAGATGTTCCGTATTCAACCATATTTCCAAGATACATTACGCCAATCTTGTGACTGATGTGATGTACCATTTCAAGATCATGGGCGATAAAAAGATAGGAAAAGCCTCTTTCGTGCTGAAGTTTTTCTAGAAGATTTATTACCTGTGCTTGAATTGAAACGTCTAGCGCGGAAATTGGTTCGTCGCAGACAATAAATTCCGGGTTTAATGCAAGTGCACGCGCAATTCCGATTCTTTGCCTCTGCCCGCCGGAAAATTCGTGCGGATAACGGCGGATATGATCCGGTTTTAATCCGACGGTTTCTATAAGATTCTGGACAATTCGTTTTCGTTCGGCAGATGTTCCCATGTTGTGAATAATCATTGGTTCTTCAATAATTTCGCCGACCGTGAATCTTGGGTTTAACGAGGCATAAGGATCTTGAAAAATCATCTGCATTTTTTTGCGGTACGGCAGCATTTGTCTTCTTGAAAGTTTTGTGATGTCAACTCCGTCATAAATAATTTTTCCGGAAGTCGGTTCAACTATTTTCAAAATGGTACGCCCCATTGACGATTTTCCGCATCCTGATTCACCTACAATGCCAAGCGTTTCGCCTCTTTTTAAGGTAAAACTTACGTTATTTACAGCGTGAACGAACTTTTTTCCTCCAGATGGGAAGAATTTGCAAAGATTATGTAATTCAAGAATTGGTGTTAATTTCTCACTCATATTGCCTCCATATAAAACTCCGCGTTAGCGGCAGCACAGGAAGTGCTGAATAAGCCATTTTGTAAAAATGGCAGTGATAAAAATTATACGGATGTAATTTTTATCACATCTCCATATAAAACTCCGCGTTAGCGGCAGCACAGGAAGTGCTGAATAAGCCATTTTGTAAAAATGGCAGTGATAAAAATTATACGGATGTAATTTTTATCACATCTCCATATAAAACTCCGCGTTAGCGGCAGCACAGGAAGTGCCTAATCCTTATCTTCCGTTGACTTGAGCGCAAGAACTTCTTTGTAGCGGTCTGCACAGTGCAACCAGCATGCAGTCTTGTGCGTTTGACTAAACTGTGTAGAAAGCGGGCGGTGCATGGTACAGATTTTCATTGCTTCAGAACAGCGTGCCGCAAACGGACATTCATCGCCAATTTTCAGCAAATCTGGCGGAGTGCCGGGAATAGGCTTAAGCGGTTCACGGTTATCAACGTTAGAATTTGCAATACTGTTCAGCAAACCTTTTGTATACGGATGTTTTGCCTCGTAAAAAATTTCATTTACGGTGCCTTCTTCCATAATGTTGCCGCCGTACATAATGCTGATTCTGTCACAAAGCGAAGCAACAACTCCCAAATCGTGAGTAATAATAATTACCCCCGCTCCGGATTTTTTAGTCAAATCCTTAATCAAATCAAGAATCTGTGCCTGGACCGTAACGTCAAGAGCGGTCGTTGGTTCATCGGCAATCAGCAGTTTAGGATTATTTGCAAGAGCAATCGCAATAATAATCCTCTGCCTCATGCCCCCCGAAAATTCAAAAGGATAAGATTTCAGACGGCTTTCAGGTTCCGGAATTCCAACCATTTTCATCAGTTCAATTGCTTTATCTCTGGCAACTTTTTTAGAACACTTAGTGTGATAAATAATTCCTTCCGTAATCTGAGTTTCAATATTCACAATCGGATTCAAAAACGACATAGGGTCTTGAAAAATCATACTGATTTCATTTCCGCGAATATCCTGCATCATTTTTTCATACTGCTTTTTTTCAGCCTTAGTCTGATATTTTGCCGGACTTATATCTCGTCCGTTAAAAGTGATTGTGCCTTCTGTAACTTTTCCGTTTGGCGCAAGCAGCCCCATAAGCGAAAGCATCCCGACCGACTTCCCAGAACCAGATTCACCTACAATTCCCAGAACTTCGCCCTTTTCTACGTGATAGTCAATTTGTCTAATGGCCTTTACAATTCCACCTTGAGTTTTAAACTCTGTGGACAGACCTTTTATTTCCAGTAAACTGCTCATTTTCACTTCCTTTTTTTGTTTCTTTATGGGAACCTCTAAAAATTGCAATTTTTAGAGGTAACTCTGAAAACGCGATGTTTTAATTCGTGCTATATCAACGAATTAAAACTCGCATGTATCTCTAAATAAAGCATTGAAAATGATTTTTTTAGAGATACCCTTATCTGGGCGTGCCTGCCTTTGGCAGACCGGGCTTTGCGGTGTTCCGCTGTTCGCTTCAAACCCGCCCGGCATTATTTTTTTACAAGATAAATCTTGTGATTTGCCGGTCGTGTTCGCCTGCGGCGCACCTCCAATCCCTCACGCGCAAGGCTTCAAAATAAAACTTCTAGCGTTTTCGCTTAGGATCCAGTGCACTTTCAAGACCTTCACCCAAAAAGTTAAAGGCAATAATTGTTATACAAATTGCAAGAATTGGCCAAATAACTTGAATAGGATGAACCAAAATTACATCACGGGCATTTTCTGCAAGAGTTCCCCAGCTTGCCATTGGGGCTGAAATTCCAACTCCCAAAAAACTAAGCCATGCTTCTGTAAAAATTGCCTGCGGAACCATCAGAGTAACCGTTACAATAACCGGTCCCATACAGTTTATTAAAAGATGCTTCAGTAAAATCCTTGAACTGCTTGCGCCAAGAACAAAAGCGGCGGTTGTAAATTCCTGTTCTTTTAAACTTTTTACTTCCTGTCTTACAATTCGTGCCATATCAATCCAGCATGTAATGGAAATTCCAAGCATCATGCTTATTACACTAGGTCCAAGCCAGAGCATAATCAAAACTATGTAAAGCATAGACGGAACAGAATAAATAATGTCTACGATTCTCATCATAACCATGTCTACTTTTCCGCCCGCAAAACCTGCAATTCCGCCGTAAACTGTTCCTAAAAGAAGATTTATTACGGCCGCAACGCATCCAATTCCAAGACTGATTCTTGCACCAAAAAGAATTCTCACAAAAATATCACGTCCCATTTTGTCAGTTCCAAACCAGTGAGCAGCACTTGGTAAAGCATTTCTGCAGCTCATATCCTGCTGGTCATAAGAATACGGACAGAGCATCGGACCAAAAATTGCAAGAAGAACTACTACAATTAAAATAATTCCAGAAACAAGTGCGCGTTTATTGTTTACAAAATCGTGCCAGACACTCTGCATAAAAGTGCGGCTTTCAATTGCAATAAATTCATCATTTTTTTCCGATTTATCAAGTTTTCTAAAAAGTTCTTCTTTTGATTCAATTAAACTTTCACTCATAATTCAGCCTCACTATTTGCCACTTAAAGTGATTTTCTAATTCTTGGATCTACAATCGCACAAATCACATCAGCAAGCAGGTTACAAAGAATAATTATTGCACCAATAAAAATCGTAATTCCCATTACAACCGTGTAATCGTGGTTCATAATTGCAGTTACAAATTCACGTCCTATTCCTGGAATTGTAAAGATTCTTTCTATAGTAACGCTTCCCGTAAGTAAAAATGCTACGGTCGGACCCATATATGTAATTACCGGCAGCATTGCATTTTTTAAAACGTGGCGAAAAAGAATTGTCGTTTTGCTTATTCCTTTTGCCTTTGCCATTGTTATGTAATCTTGTTTGATAACTTCTTCATAGCTGCTTTGTGTAAGGCGGGCAACGGCACTGATTGGATATAAGCCCTGGGCTAGAACCGGCATTACATAGGCACCCGGAGTGTTTAATCCCATCGTCGGGAACCATTTCAGGCAGACACCAAAAAGCAGCATAATTAAAAGTGCTACCAAAAAGTTTGGAATACTTACACCCAAAGTAATTCCTGTAAGCCACACGCCCTTAATCGTATTGCTTTTTGCCTTTGCCATTGCAATTCCCGCCCCAACGCCGGCAACCAGAACAAAAACAAAAGTCACAAGCCCCAGTTTTATTGTTGGCCACATTGTTTCCTTTATGATTGTAGAAACTTCAGTACCAACTTTTTTGTAAGAAGTTCCCAAATCTCCGTGGAGCAATCCCTTGCAGTAAAGAAGAAATTGTACAGGTGCAGGTTTGTCAAGATTGTATTTTGCTTCCATTTTGGCAAGAACGTCACCAGAAATATTCTTAGACTGAAGTGGACTTCCCGGCATCAGCTTTGTCATAAAGAATGTAATGGCAACAAGTACAAATAATGTAAGAACACCAATCAGAAGTCTTTTTATAATGTACTTTATCATCTTTACCTCCCCAAAAATTTTCAAAGAAAATTCCAAAAACTAAAATTTTTAGAAAATTCTTCAACTCAAAAAAAAGCCGGCAAAGACTCTACTAAATGTAGCAGCGTCTTTGCCGGCCTTTCCGTATTTGTTCAGTACCTGGATTTTTGTTCTAAACAAAAGATTCAGGATTTACATCTCATCTTGCAAAGTTTATAGCATTTTAAACTTGTTAAAGTCAACAATGATTTTATATTTTTGGAAAAATTACAAAAACTCATTTTCTTTGTTGTGGCTTTTATAGACTTTCTTTATTTTTTTTTACAAATAATTGACAAAATGTGACTGGTTTTTCTATTTTATTTTAGAAATCTTACAAAAGGACATCTTTGGAAAAATCATTTTCAATGCTTTTTCAGAGGTTTTGTCGTAAAAATTTAAAAGTCAATCATAAAACTGAAGTTTTACTCTTGACTTTTTATAGGAGGACTTATGAAAGTTGTTGTAATCCAAGAGGCAATAATTCAGCCAGATTTAACTGTAGAAGAACTTGAAAGCCATTGGCAAAAGTTAAAAGAAATAAAAGAAGTTACGGAATTAGAAATAAAAAAGCCCGCCGGTTATCCAACTCCAGAAGAGCTTGACGATTTAATTGGCGATGCAGATGCCGTTTTTGGCGTCTGGATTAGCGATGATCTTATAAACAAGGAATTTCTTGCAAAACATCCGCATTTAAAGTACATTGCTACGCTCGGACATGGTTTTGGAAAAATTGACCGTGAACTTTGCCATAAAAAAGGCGTTGTCATAACAAATACAATTTACGGTGTCCAGACAATTGCAGAATACGCCTTTGCACTTTTGATGGAAACCTGTCATCACGTTACAAGTCATTCAGATGAAGTAAAAACTACGGACTGGACGCAACCAGAAGCAGCCGCAAAATTCGGTTATGTTCATACTCCGCAAATTGAACTTTTTGGTAAAACCTGCGGTGTATTAGGCTTAGGTGCAATCGGATTTGCATTTGCAAAAATGGCAGCCGGTTTTGGAATGAAAGTTATATCTTACAGCCGACATAAAAAAACTGGCGATGAATATAATTTTATTGACCAGGTCAGCCTGGATGAACTTCTTGAACGTTCAGACATAATTTCAATTCACTGTCCACATACTCCAGAAACAGAAAATCTTATAAATAAAGATGCAATTTCAAAAATGAAGGACGGAGTAATTTTGATTAACACCGCACGAGGAAAAATTATTGACGAAGCGGCACTTTACGAAGCCTTAAAGTCAGAAAAAATCTACGGAGCGGGACTTGATGTTCTTCGAGAAGAACCCCCGACCGGCGACAATCCGCTTTTCCATCTTGATAACACACTGATTACTGCGCACATTGCCTGGCTCACAAAAGAATCAAGAATCAGAGCCTGTGTTATGGCAATAGACAATTTTAAAGCTTATCTTGCGGGGAAGCCGGTCAGCGTAATCAGCTGATTTTTTAGAGAATCTTATTTTTGCCCGGCTGACCGGGCCAGGAGTTTCTTATGAACCAGGAACAAATTACTCAATTACAGCAAAAAGGACTTTATTTTGACAAAAAATATCTGATTCAGATGGTTTTACCGTTAATCGTAGAGCAGATTCTGGCCGTAATGGTCGGAATGGCAGATATGATAATGGTTTCTGGTGCCGGCGAAACGGCCGTGTCCGGAGTTTCACTTGTAAATACAATCAGTAACCTTTTGATTTACGTTTTTGAAGCACTTGCGGCCGGCGGTGCAGTGGTTGCGGCCCAGGCTCTCGGTGCTAAAAAAAAGGAAACTGCAAAAATTGTTTCAAACCAACTCATTTTAGTCTGTCTGATTAGTGCCGTTGTTATCACAATAATTTCGCTTGCCTTGAATCATCAGATTCTAAACCTGATTTACGGTTCTGTAGAAAAAGAAGTTATGGACAACGCCGTAATTTATTTTTATATTACTGCCTGCTCATTTCCTTTTATGTCAATTTACTTTGGTGCAACTGCTCTTTTTAGAAGTATGGGAAATACAAAACTTTCAATGTATGTTTCTGCAGTTATGAATGTTCTGAATATAATTGGAAACGCACTTTTTGTTTTTGTTTTTCACATGGGCATTGCCGGTGTGGGACTTTCAACATTAATTTCCCGTGCGATTGCAGGTCTTGTTGTACTTTTAATGCTCCGTAATCAAAAATACGACCTACACATAGATAAATATTTCCGTCTGGGGTTTGACTGGAACGTGATTAAAAAAATCCTGAAAATCGGAATTCCAAGCGGAATAGATAATGCAATGTTCCAGATTGGTAAACTTTTTACACAGAGTTTAATTTCAAGTTTTGGAACCGCCTCCATTGCCGCAAATGCAACAGCCAGCACAATAGAACTTCTAGCCACAATTCCGTCAGTCGCAATGGGACTGGCACTTACAACCGTAGTTGGTCAGTGTGTCGGTGCAGGGGACTACGATGCCGTAAAATATTATTCTAAAAAACTCATAAAATGGGCCTACATTCTGCTTTGGATAGAAAATATCGCGATAATTCTGCTTACCCCGACCATTGCCAGTTGGTACAACCTCACTGACGAAGGCTTTTACCTTGCAAAAAAACTTATGTGGTACCATTCCGTCTGCTGTATGATTATGTGGCCTGCCGCCTGGACCCTCCCGTCAATACTGCGAGCATCCGGAGATGTAAAATTCGTTATGTTTTCATCAATAATCATCATGTGGATTTTCCGAATCGCGCTTGCATACCTTATCGGCGGATATTTCAAACTCGGAGTTTTTGGCGTCTGGATTGCCATGACAATTGACTGGTTTGCCCGCTGCATCGTCAACATAATCAGATTAAAAGGTGGCAAATGGATGAAAAAAGCTGTAATTTAGCAGACAAAAAAGGAGGGAAAATCAGAGGAGGGGAAGGTCTTCCCCTACGCGCGCACATGGTTGCGCGCTACCCCTTCAGCGGGCCTCAAACGCCGGCCCGCAACGCCCGCTTTTAAACATTTTTGTAAAAAATACAAAAAAATCATAAAAACTTTGTTTTGAAACATATAGAAAATTGTAAATTTTATAATTAATATTCAAAAAGTTAATTTTTCAAATGAAAAATAATTGTTCAGCATCTCATCAATGCAAAAATCCAAAATCCAAGGAGAATAATTATGGAAAAATTTGATTTATTACGAGACACTTATAAAGCTTTACCAGACAGCAAAAGAGCTGCCCGCCAGCATGTTAGCAGCGACACTCCGCTTGATGTTTACAGATTAAACTATAACGAAAATCCTTATGGACCTTCTCCAAAAGTAATTGAAACAATAAAAGAAAATCTGCAGTTTGCAAATCTTTACCCAGACTGGTTTTCAATCGGTTTAAAACACGATTTAGCAGATTTATACGGACTTACAATTGATAATTTCTGCGTGGCTTCCGGTTCTTCGGCTGTAATAGAAATGACAGGACACGTTTTTCTTGAACAAAAGGACGAGGTTGTTCTTGGCGACCCAAGTTATGAATCTTTCCGCGATACCGCTTATGCCTGCGGTGCAAAAGTTGTCACAGTTCCAATGAAAGACGATATGGGCTATGACCTTGAAGGAATGCTTGCTGCTGTTACTCCAAAAACAAAAATTCTTGTAATCTGCAATCCTAATAACCCAACAGGAACTTTTATTTCCTCTGCAAAAATGGAAGAATTTATCAAAAAAATTCCTGATCACGTAGTTACAATTATTGACGAGGCATATCTTGAATTTGTCAGTGATGATGGAACTTACAGTATGCTTGAACTTTTAAAGCAAAAAGATTTTGATAAACCTCTTCTGGTTTTAAAAACTTTTTCAAAAGCATACGGAATGGCAGGAATGCGTGTAGGTTATGCAATCGGCTGTCCTGAAATGATAGATTTACTCAATAAATCTGGAATTGCCTGGAACAATAATATTTTGGGCCAGAGAGCCGCAAGAAGTGCAATCAAAGATCAGGAATATATAAGAGATATTGCCGCTAAAAATGCTGCAGAACGCACAAGACTTACCGCTGAACTCAAAGCCCTGGGCTGCACGGTTTATGAATCAAAAACAAACTTCATTTTGTACAAATCTTCTGCAGATCCAGCATTGGTCGCCAAAACTATGAAAGAAAATAAAATTTTAATCGGTGCACCGTGCGGATGCAACCGTGTAAGCATTGGAATGCCAGAAGCCAATGACAAATTCCTTGCCATAATGAAGGAAATCTTAAAAAAATAATATTCAAGACTGCTCTTCTTGATAAGGTAATCTCTAAAAATTGCAATTTTTAGAGGTGTCGAAAGAAAACGCGATGTTTTAATTCGTTGTATTTTAACGAATTAAAACTCGAAAGGTTCTCTAAATAAAGGATTGAAAATGATTTTTTAGAGATGCACATAAACTTGTGATTTTCCCCGGCTATGAAAAAAATTAATCATAACCGGGGATTTTTGTTGTAAAATTCGGACGTGTTTCAATCTAAAAAATTAACTAAAATGTAAGCCGAAATTTCTTATGGGAACCTCTAAAAATTGCAATTTTTAGAGGTAACTCTGAAAACGCGATGTTTTAATTCGTGCTATATCAACGAATTAAAACTCGAAAGGTTCTCTAAATAAAGCATTGTAAATGATTTTTTTAGAGATGCCCTTATAAAAATGGAGATGCTTATGATTCAGGTAAGTGAAATTTTAAAGCTTTCTCTTTTCAGTAATTTTAAAATCCTTTGTGGCAAAGAATATCTTTCTAACGAGGTTAACACTGCGGTTGTACTTGAATACGAAAGTTCCAGAATTCATTATTCAGGCTACGGACCGGGATATTTTCCGCTTGTTTCATATTTTTTTGCAAAAACAAACCCGGAGCTTGTACTTGGTACATTAAGAAATCTGATAGAAAAAAAAGTTTCTGCAATTGCAATAAAAATTTCCCCGGAAGAATTTATACCTTCGGACATCATACATCTTGCAATAGAAAATCATGTGCCGTTGCTTACATTTTATGATGAATTTATGGAAGACCTGATTATAAATATCAACGAATCTATGAAAACACGCTCGCAATATATTGTTTATGAACAGAAATTAAATCAGATTTTAAACGGAAATCCAGCTCCGGAAGAAGTTGAAAAAATTGCGTATGAAATAAATCCTGATTTTTGCCAGAATATTTTGAGCGCAAACATAATTACAAAAGAAGAATCAACAAATTTGCAGGTTCACACCTTTTTTGATAATTTAATGTACCGAAAATATCAGACAAACGGTCCGACTACTTACAAATTTGTAAAAAACGGCCATAATTTGATGCTCATTTTTTCATTTCAAGACAAAAAATGCGAAGATTTTTCTGTATACGAATACGTAAAAAAAATAATTTCTTCTGCAGGTTTTGTGCCAGATTCCTTTTATATTGGAATTTGCGAAGAATTTATGCCAATTTACAAACTGAATTATTCGGTAAAAAAAGCACAATGTGCCGCAATCATTGCAAAATATCAGAATAAAAACTGCCTGTTTTATAAAGATTTAGGAATTTACCGTTATGCCGTAAGTTTAGTTCAAAACAGAATGCTCAATGAAGAAATTGACCATCAGATTCAAATATTAAAAACATATGATCAGAAACACGAAAGTTATCTTCTAAAAACTTTGATTTCCTTAGTAAAAAATAATTTTGACTATGTAAAAGCAAGCGAAGAATGTTATCAGCATACAAACACAATCCGCTACCGCCTCAAAAAAACAATAGAACTTCTGTCAATTCAAGAAGACACAGCACAGGAAGAATTGTCCCTTTTAATCCGTTGCTACCTACTGCGTGAAATCTTTGTTACAAAACATATAGAATAAAGTAGCCAATAAAGTTTATGCAGACAAGACTGTCAGTAAGATTTTTTCTTTACTGTCAATGCACATTTTGACAATCTGTTCACATTCAGTGAGCAAATCTCTGATTTGGGCAAATTTGTCTTGAATTGCTTCAACACAGTCCTGTTTTAAGGGAATGTCTGTTCTTAAATCCAACATTTTCAGCCTCCGCTAAAAATAGTAAGCAAAAAACATTAAAGGGAACCTCTAAAAAATGCAATTTTCAGAGATTCCCTTAACTGAGTATTTTCCGTTCATCGGGCAGACAGGATTTGGCGTTACAGTCGCAAACGTCCGTGTTTGCTCCCTCCACGCCGCCTGCGTTCGCTATCAATGCCATCCTTGGCATTGATTCGCAAAAAACGCTCCAGGTATTCGCTTTTTTTGCGACCGCTCACTGCGTTTCAAATCCTGTTTCGTCCAAATTCGCAATATCGTGTTAAATAAAAAAGACTCAGCGTTTAACTGAGTCTTTTCCGTTCATCGGGCAGACAGGATTTGAACCTGCGACATCCTGGTCCCAAACCAGACGCGCTACCAGCTGCGCTACTGCCCGTCAAGTGATTAATATATTATAGAAAAAACGAATGTTTGACAAGAGATGAACATTCGTTTTTTCAAAAATATTTTAAATTTCTCTGGCGTGAGAATTTACCTTATTCTTTACGTATTTGATAAAGTCTTCCACAGATTTAGTTTCTTGCGGTTTTTTACTAGAAAAGCGGTATCTTATGCAGACAGAATTTTCATCTTTTTCTTTCTGACCAACAACCAGAATGTATGGAGTTCTGTGTTCTGTACTAATCTGCTTGATTTTAGCCTTCATATTATCATCACCAAGGTAAACTTCAGAACGAATATCATTTGCAAAAAGTTTTTCATTAACTTCTTTTGCATAATCATCGAATTCTGAAGAAACTGGCACAACTGCAGTCTGTTCAAATGCAAGCCATGTAGGAAAAGCACCGGCAAAGTTTTCAATTAAAATGCCAAGAAATCGTTCCATTGAACCCAATATTGCACGGTGCAGCATAACAGGATGATGTTTCTGATTATCAGCACCAATATAAGTTGCATCCAGACGTTCTGCAGAAGGCAATTGGAAGTCAGCCTGAATTGTACCGCATTGCCATTCACGACCAAGACAGTCAAAAAGTTTAAATTCCAGCTTTGGACCGTAAAAAGCACCTTCACCCGGCTGAATTTCATACTCAAGACCAGCTTCATGACAAGCATCTGCAAGAGCTTTTTCAGCACGTTCCCATGTTGCAAGGTCACCAACGTGATCTTCCGGCATTGTAGAAAATTTTACGACCAAATCATCAAATCCAAAATCATGATAAACTTTCTTCAAGAGTTTACAGAATTTTGAAACTTCAGAAGCAACTTGTTCTTCCGTACAAATAATATGTGCATCGTCCTGTACAAAACCGCGCACACGCATAATCCCGTGCAAAGTTCCAGACGGTTCGTTACGAACATCATGACCAAATTCAGCAAGACGCATCGGCAAATCTTTATAAGAACGCTGTTTGCTCTTAAAAATTTCAAGTGCACCAGGACAGTTCATTGGTTTTATTGCAAAAAGACGTTTTTCTGATTCTGTAATGAACATATTTTTCTGATAGTGTCCCCAGTGACCAGAACGTTCCCACAAACTTCGCGGCATAATCGCAGGAGTGTTAACTTCCTTGTATCCGTCGCGGCGAATCTGCTGTCTCATATAATCCTGAATTGTAGTGTAAATTGTCCATCCGTTCGGGTGCCAGAAAATTTGTCCTGGATCTTCCGGGTCAAGATGAAACAAATCCATTTCTACACCAAGTTTTCGGTGATCGCGCTTTTCTGCTTCTGCAAGCATTGTTAAATAATCTTTTAAATCATTAGGTTTTGCAAAACAAAGCGCATAAACTCGTGTCAGCATCGGACGATTTGAATCTCCGCGCCAATAAGCACCGGCAATTTTATCAAGTTTAAAACTCTGGGCATTAATTTCTTTTGTATTTGCAACGTGCGGACCACGGCAAAGATCCAAATAACCGTCCTGTTCATAAGTTGTAATAACTTCGTCTTCCGGCAAATCATTAATCAGTTCAATTTTATACTGCTGATCCGCAAATAATTTCAGAGCCTCAGCCTTAGAAACTTCATTTCTTACAAAATCATGATTTCCAGCAATGATTTTTCGCATTTCTTTTTCAACTGCAGGAAAATCTGTTTCGGAGAATCTGGTGTCCTTTGGAAAATCAAAATCATAATAAAATCCGTTATCAATAGCAGGACCAATCGCAATTTTTGTTCCCGGGAAAAGCTTCAAAATAGCTTCTGCCATAACGTGTGCGCAACTGTGTCTTACAGTTTGCAGTTTTTCATCAACAGCCATTTTCTACCTCGATTGCGGCTAAAACCGCTAAATAAATTTAAACCATTATAATGTATTTTCCATTTAGAGTGAATATTAATTTTCCATTTCGGGGCGTATCCCTCAGCTTTCGCTTCGGGTCAGGCTTTTCGCAGTTCCGCTGTTCGCTTCAGCCCCGGCATTCCGCGCCAGAACAATGGCACTTCATAGACCGTGGCCCGCTTCGCGGCTGCTACAATCCTTTACGCGCTGGCGCAAAAAATTATCCTTTTTACAAAAAAAACAGCATTGTAAATGATTTTTTACCAGATACCCTTTACGAAAACTGAGCCTGCCGTAATTTGTAATATTCACCTTGTTTTGCAAGTAATTCGGCAGGCGTTCCGCTTTCAATAATTCCCTGCTTATCAATTACAAAAATTCTATCCGCATTCTGAATCGTAGAAAGTCGGTGCGCAATTACAAAACTAGTTCTTCCTTTTAGCAAATTTGCAATTCCTTCCTGTACAAGAAGTTCAGTTTTTGTGTCAATGCTTGAAGTTGCCTCGTCCAAAATCAAAATTGCCGGATTAGAAATCATTGTCCTGGCAAAAGCTAAAAGCTGTCTCTGACCGTTAGAAAGTTCACCGCCCCTTGCTGTTAGTTTTGTGTCATAGCCATTTTCAAGTTTTTCTATAAAATCATGAGCATGAACCGCTTTGCTTGCTGCAATCATTTCTTCTTCAGTTGCGTCAAGTTTGCCGTACATAATATTTTCCCGGATTGTACCGCTGAAAATATAATTATCCTGGGTCATAATTCCCATTTTTGTGCGGAGGTTTTTAATTTTTATTTTACGAATATCTTTTCCGTCAATTAAAATTTCTCCGTCTGTAATGTCATAAAAACGGCTTACCAGATTTACAATCGTGGACTTTCCAGCTCCGGTTGGTCCGACAAGTGCAATCGTTTCTCCGCTTTTTACATCAAAAGAAACATTTTGCAAAACATCTTTTGTTCCGTCGTAAGAAAAAGTCACATTATTGAAGGTAACGTTTCCTTTTATATCACTTACTTCAACGCTATCTTTACAGTCAACAATTCTAGGTTTCGTATCAATAATTTCAAAAATACGTTCCGCCCCACTTGCCGCATTTATAAACTGATTATAAAAATTACTGAGGTTCATAATCGGTTGCCAGAACATTCCAACATAAGAACCAAAAGCAATGTAAGTTCCCACAGAAACGTTATCAATTCCCAAAAGCATTACGCCACAAATATAAAGTGCCGCTGTTCCAAAAGACCAACACAGGTCAATCCAGGAACCAAAAGCGTCAGACCATCTTACCGCCTTGATAAATTCTTTACGTTCAGCCCAGACAAGCTCCTTAAAGGTTTTGTCCGTTTCTTTTTCTGCACGGAAACTTTGAATAATTTTGATTCCGGACAAATCTTCATTTATAAAAGCGTTCATATTTGAGGATTTTTGTCTTTTTGCTTTCCAGTGCTTGTCTGCCATTCTGGAAATCAGAAAAACACCCGCAATCATAAAAGGGGTAGAGCAGAGAGCCGCTAGCGCAAGTTTCCAGTTTTTTGCAAACATAATAATCATTACCGCAATAACAGTTATGATGTTCGGAATTAAGGTGGTAACAGAATTTTCAATTACGTCTTTGAGCGAATTCGTATCACCAATAATTCTTGCAAGAATTTTTCCAGACGGTCGTGAATCAAAAAATGAAAGGTCTAGTTCCTGAATGTGGTCGTAAAGTTCCTGTCGTACTTCCTGAATAACCTTGTTGCTTGTTTTTGACATAACAAACATTCTGATTTTTATAGCGAGTACTGCAAGAATATTCAAAACAGCCGCAATAATTACAATTTTTACAAGTCCTGGCACATTACTCAAGAGAATATGTTTATCAATTGCACTTTCCGTTAAAAGTGGATTTATCAAATCAACAACGGTTCCAAATGCCATCATCAAAAGAACCAGAATAATCTGACCTTTATATTTAAACAAATATTTAAAAAGACGAGGCATAGTTTCAAATGCTGATTTTTTTACCTGTTTTTCATCCTGTTTATAGCTGTTCATAATATTTTCCTTAATTTTCCCAAAAAAAACTTCAGAATTAGTACTGAGAATCGTAGGTTTCTTTGTACAAACCGTTTTTGCCAAGTAACTCTTCGTGAGTTCCTTCTTCGGCAATTTTTCCATTTTCCATGACAATAATTTTGTCCGCTTTTCGCACGGCACTGATTCTGTGTGCAATAATTATTTTTGTCATGCCTGTTAATTCAGAAAGTACTTGCTGAATATCTTTTTCAGTTTCCGTATCTAGCGCGGACGTCGAATCATCAAGAACAAGAATTGGAGTTTTTCTAGCAAGGGCACGTGCAATTGTAATTCTCTGCTTTTGACCGCCACTTAATCCAACTCCGCGTTCACCGATGACAGTTTGTTCCTTGTTTTCCATTTTGCACACAAATTCCATACTGTGTGATTTTTGCAAGGCGATGCGGACTTCCTCCGTCGTAATGCTTTCCTTTGCTCCAAGCCGAACGTTATCTTCAATCGTGTCGCTGAATAAAAAAACGTCCTGCATTACAGTTGCAACTGAAGAGCGCAGGGCATTCAGCGGAATTTCTTTTATGTCAATTCCGTCAATTTTTATGCAACCGTCCGTTACGTCATACATTCTTTTCAAAAGATTTATGATTGTAGACTTTCCAGAACCCGTCGCGCCCATAATTCCCAGAGTTTGCCCCGCCTTAATTTCAAAACTAACATCATCAAGAATTTTTCGCTCGCCAGCTTTATAAGTCACGTGTTCAAAAGAAATATTACCTACAATATCATGAGCTGTAAAAAGCGAATTAGAAATTTCTTCATCACAGCCAAGCGTCTGGGCGTCCGTTATATCCGGCATTTCAGCATAAATTTTATTCAAACGCGAAATACTTGCCCTTGCAGATGAAAGTCCATTTGTAAGCCACCCTAGCATTTCAAGTGGCCAGATGATATTTCCAACATACTGCAAAAATGCCATCAACTGTCCAACTGTAATTTTGTCGCCACCAGTTAAAGGATTTCCTTTGATTACAAAAATTCCGCCAATCAAAAGTGTAATTACAGACAAAAGTTTCGTGATTATCTGAATTTTTGGATTATATTTTACAAAAACACGTGATAAATCAATGTTGAGTTCATAATATTTCTGATTATGCTTGTGAAATTTATTAATTTCAAATCCTTCCCGAGCAAAGGCTTTTACAGTCCTGACCCCCGCAAGATTTTCCGCCGCAGTATTATTCAGTTCGGAATTTTCCTGAGCAGTCTGCTCATAAAGTGTATCAAGTTTTCTTTCCATTTTGATTGCAATATAAGCAGTAACAATCATTGCAATGCACGGAATAATTGTCAAAAAAACATTAATGCGTAGCATAAAATACATTGTAGAAATAACGCGCAAAATCACTTCCGCAATCAAAATTCCCATAAAGGCCGTTACATTCCAGATGCTGTCAACGTCATCTTTTACACGACTCATCAGTTCACCGCTATTAATTTTGTCAAAAAAATTTGCAGAAAGACTCTGAAGTTTTTCAAAAAGATTAATTCGTATTTCGCATGCAATTTTTGAACCGCAAAAGTCGCATATAAATTCCTTGGCATACTGAAAAATAAAACGTCCAACTCCAATGCCTAAAATCCCAAGAAGAAGAAACTTTAAAGGCTCAATATTTCTTGCAACAAGAACGTCATCAACAATGTGCTGCACAATCACCGGCGAAGTCATGTCTAGAATTACACTTCCAGTAATGCACAAAAATGCAATTACATAAAAAAAAGCGTACTTTCCAATATAATGTCCTAGATTTAGTTTTTTCATAGCTTTCATTCTAAAATCACCAATTTTATTTTCTTGAATTAAAGTTTTAGAATATTGAATAATTCTCTATATGTCTTTTTTACTAGTACGGGCGCGCACGGCACTGCGTGCCGGCCGGGCTTTTGCGTTATAAAAATGCCCGTGCGTCCTAGAAAATTCTATTTTTTCAACTTGCAAGATAAAACCAGCGGAAAATTCCGGGCATTTTTTCCGTCCAGCCACGCAAAGCGTGTCCGGCCCGCTTAAGCGGCTGCAATCCCTCGCGCATCGTCCATCATTCTTGTGCCTCGTGCATTTTTAGACTTGTGTTTTAAAGGGCATCTCTAAAAAATCATTTTCAATGCTTTTTTAAGGATGCCTGCGAGTTTTAATTCGTTGATATAGCACGAATTAAAACATCGCGTTTTCTATATCGTTCAATGTTTGTGATACGACCGCATTCTGTGACGTGTTTTTATGCTTTATGTAGTGTTCTAAACGTCATTTCAGTGCATTGTTTTTTTGTCGTGTCCATAAAAAAAGCCTAATCAGTTATTTTGACTAGGCTTTCAAGATGGAGATGGCGAGAATTGAACTCGCGTCCGAAAAAGTAAAACAGGTGTCTCTACAAGTTTAGTTATGCGAGGTATTTGTCGGGGCCCGGTAGCAGCATAACAAGCGTCGTTCCCGTATTCTGTAAAAATGTCGTAATTACATTACAGAAACTGTAATTACCAAGTCCCGATAGGTAAAAAAACACCGGTCAACGCGGAACAGAGCCGTCCGGGTTTCTGCACAACTGCTTACGCAGCGAGTGCTTCTGCTTCAAAAGAAGCTTCTTCAGCTTCTTCTTCTTTTCTTGCGAAAATTGCAGTTATTTTTTTGTCAGTTCAGAGGACTTTCAGCCTCACCTGCAACACAAGCTTTCCCAATTCCGTCGAAACCGGGACATCCCCAAGTGCTATCTCTAAATAAAGCATTGTAAACTATTTTTTAGAACTGCTCTCAATATAGTAACAAAACATCAAAATGTCAAATTTTTCATCGGCGAAATTTTCTAAAAAATAGAAGAGCCTGCCTAAAAACACTTGCCATGCTGAATCTATTTCTGCATCTACAGCAAATCTAGTGGTAGATTCTGAATTGTCACACTAATTTTGTTGCATTGGCAGAATGACACTTTGATGATTATTTTTTAGGCAGTCTGGGGGAGTGTTAAGGGAACCTCTAAAATTGCAAGTTTTAGAAGTAACTTTAAAAACAAAAAAAAACACTGCCAAAACTATCAATGTTCAGCAGTGTTTCAAGCTCAAAGGAACTGTCTTAAAATATTCTATTCTCCATCTCGATTTGCGTTATGGAATTTTGTTTGATACTTTTTTAACATTGCAACAGCATTTCGTTTTCCGTTGTAAACAAAACCGCCGTTCCAATATTCAAGGGCTGCAAAGAGTGCATTACCGCCGTCCTGGCTGTCAGATTCCTTTGTTCTAAAAGAAACATAATCTGCAAGTTGCATAAAGTCATTTTTATGTAGGCATTCAAGACGTTTTTTATTAAATTCATTCCATTTTTCTAGTTCCTGGAATCCTTCACCTTCATCCTGAACAATAATATGTGCATGTGTTGGGCTGAAAGAATACCAAACTGTTACCTTTTTGTTTATATCGCAGTGATTTCCATGCTTTACGGCATTTTTAATAACTTCACTAATCTGCTGTTCAAGAAGATTCAACTCCTTGATTTCTGTTGGTGCAGACTGAACAATCAGAAGTGTAAAATATCTGATTTGTCGGAAATCTGAAGGAAACTCCTTCTTAAGCATGTTTGTTTTATCAAATAACGGGTCATTTTCATCAGATCTAAGTTCTTTAATCTCAGTCATCTCATTTTTCTCCTTGAAGAACAAATTTTAGATTTTGCAATTATTCTTTTACCATCATAAGAGCTTCTTCGATGCTATTCGCAATAGGGAAATATCCCATAAGTTTTGTAAGTTCAATAACCTTTTTTACAGAACCGTGAATATTTGCAATAGCAAGGTTTAAGTTCATCTTCTTAATAGTTGAACAAATGTAAATCAAAGCACCAATTCCAGACGAGTCGATGTAGTCTACCTGTTCAAGATTAATTACGAAGTTTTTAACGTTTTTTTCAAGCATCTTTACTACAAGTTCTTTTAACTTATAAGAATTGTAAAGATCCATTTCACCTGTTACATCAATAATGTAAACGTCTCCATTCTTTCGTATTTTAAGTTCCATTGTTATGCTCCTTAAATATTATTTTAACTGTAACAAACTGCCAGATAAAATTAATTACTGTACTTTTACAACCAGAACGCTCTGATCATCATATTGCTGAGTAACACCCGCATATTTCTTCAAATCATCTCTAATTTTGTTAGAAATATCTTTAGCACTGCTAGATTCACTTTTTATAATAGCTCGCTTCAAATTTTCAATTGAATACTGGACTCCGTTTTCATTCAATGTTTCAATAACACCATCAGTGCAGGTAACAAGAATGTCTCCAGAATTCATCATAACTTTTATATCGGTAAATACTGTGTCTTTCGTTACTCCCATAGGTTCACTTGGGGTAGAAATTTGTTTGAGAACTTTTTCTGCTGCAACGTAATGGAACACAGGATTGTTTCCACAGGTTACAACATCAGCTTCTTTTGTTGTTGCATTGTAATTTATCAAAGCAATTGAGGCAAAGTGGTCAATTTTTGAACTTTCCAAACAGATTCCTCTGTTTGCCCATGACATAATTGTCGAAGCCGACTGATTTGTGTTTACCGCAAGTCTTAAGATTGCACGAATCATAATCATTACGATTAAAGAATTCATGCCTTTTCCTGCAACATCCGCCATGATAAACGATACTTTATCATGACGAGACGCTATCACATCGTAATAATCGCCACAAACATTTTCTACTGCATTTGAAAAACATCCAATCTGAACTCCTGGAATAACCGGGAATTTCTGTGGAAGCAAAGTTTTCTGATATTTTGAAGCAATACTACCGTCTTTGTTCAATTCAGTGTGTTCTGCGTATGCAAGGAAAGAGTAGAGAGGTTTCATCGTAGTTGAAATTGCATCAGTCAAGATTACTGCTGTGTCATAATCCTCTTTTGTAAACGGAGATTTATTCGGCTGTCTTGAAAGAGCAACAAGCCCAACAACACCTTCCTGCTGTTTTATTGGTACAAAAATGTATGTTCCGCAACGCAGAAAATCTTCAGGACCGTTCTGAAAAATTCTTATATCTTTTACAGGATCTTCAATGAAAGCAGGTTCTCCGCTTGTGAAAATATCTCCAAAAATATTATCTTGCATAGGGAACTGTGCAAAACGAAGATTTGTTTCAACTCTGACAGGTTTGTGAGGAAGATCATCTGGCAATTTATATGGAGGAGGAAATGCCCCCTTAAAACTCTTTACGGCAAGCGTGTTATCATAGTCATCAACCATAAGAATTACACAACCGTCTGCACAGACTCTTTCTGTAAGAAGAGAGTTACAATAATCAAGATAGTTTTCCATACTGTTGTCGCTAGAAAAGAATCCTGAAAGTTTTGAAATAAGATCCTTGTTTACTTCAAGAAGGCGCTGGTGTTTTGCTTCAATTTTGGCAAGTTCTTCATTTGAAATTGAATTCTGATCTCTTGCAGCGGCCAATTCCGCAGCTCTTTTTGCAGCCGCTTTTTCCTCACGTTTTTTTGGATTATCAACGGACTTCACAATTGAGTACAAAAGAACAAGAAAAACTGCAATAATTACAGCAGCAATATAGACAAATATTTCATCTGAAAAATATGAGTATAATGAACCTGCAAACGTAAATGCCGGAGCAAAAAAGAAAACAAAACTCAATTTTGCTGTATTTCGTAATTTAATTATCAGAAGAAAAATCAAAACAAGAAACGAAAGCCCCGCTGAAATCAGCAGTGGAATGTTTATAAAATCATCAATGTTTGGCAAATGTGTTCTCCTAAGCTTATCAGCTTTTTTTTTCAATCTATTAATGATAACTCTTTTAATTATAAACTTGAAATTTTTGACCGTCAAGTTTTTTAGTCAGACGCCACACCTTGAATAAGGAACTTAAAAATTGCAATTTTTAGAGGCAACTTTGAATTCATAAGTCTTAGTTTGTGTCATTTTTTTCTAAATCATCTTGAATTTCACGACGAAGAATTATTCTTTTTATTCTGTTTATGTGGCGACGCCAGAAAGGAACTTTGTAAACTTTTTTAAAGTCAGAAACGGCGTCTTCAATTTTTACGTTATCACCGAATTTCTGCTTTAAATCGTCCCAATAGCGCACAATCCAGACGTAAAGATCTGAAATTGTTCTTTTTGGAAAACGGTGCATAATGTGTTTTTTTCTGATTGCAGAAACAATCGGCATATAAACATTTTTAAACCAGGAAAGTATTGCTTCTTCCAGGGAAACTTCTTCAGTGCGTTTTGTATTCAGATAATATTTATGGGTTAAAATATGGTTGTAAATTACGTCATATCGGCCCGGACGTGAAAAATCCAGAAGCCAGTAATCTGTAATGTCGCCAAATCCTGTTTCACTGTAAAAAACTCTTTTTTCATAATTTATAATTTGGCGGACTATATCAGAAAGATTAAATGCTTCTTTTAGTACAATTTCACTTTGCAGGGAAACAACTTCTGCGTCAATAAATTCCGTGCCGCGTGCTTTTGCAACAGAAACACGGTGATTTCCGTCCCGCACAAAATAAAGTCCGGCAATTTCATAAACTTTAATCGGTGGAAGGTCAATTGACTGGATTGCCGCTTCATCAACGTGCTGCCATCTGTTTCTTAAATGTGTATTTTTTGGAAAAAAATTATTATCAAAATCGTTATAGCGACCTTCACTGCCAACAATTTTATTGATTGGAATGACTTTCATTCCTACGTAGGTTTCATTATTCGGTTTTAAAAGATGTTTTATATCGTTTAAAGAAATCAGTTTTGCTTCTTCCGGAGAAAGAAAATGTTGGATTTCGTTTATAAAAGCTTTATTGTGGGCTTTTGAAAAATCACTTTCAGCCTGTTGTATTACAAAATTCATGATTTATTTTACCTCGTCATTGCAGTCAGTTTTAGGAGGAAATTCAAAAACGTGATGTGCATAAGCATTTATTACAGTTGTATCGTAATATTTGCCGACTCGTTCTTCGCGCATATCATAAAGATGAATATGACCATGAACCATAACTGCCGGTTTGTATTTTTGCAAAAACCAGTTAAAACAGTCAAAACCTTTGTGGCAAGGATCTTCGTGGTCATGAATATGGCGCGGAGAAGCATGTGTCATAAAAATATCAAGATAACGGCCATATTTTATTTTGTTCATGATAAGTTTTGGGGCAAGTTTTAAAAGTTTCATCTTCATCTGAAAATCAGAAAACTGGCATAAACCTTTGTTATAGCGCAGAGAGCCTGAAACACCTGCAATTAAAAGCGGAGTTTGTTGTCCTGTTTTGGGATCTGTAAAGTACAGCCTGTTTTCTACAAAGGATTTAAATCCTAAGTACGTGGCACCATGTCCATGAGAACAGTCCGTTACTTCATGAGGTGCTGAACCTTCCATAAAACCTTTGTGATAATATTTATATTCATTCAGATTGTGATTTCCAAAGATAAAATATGTCGGTTTATTGAATACGGTGACTATAAAATCGACATATTCCATTGGTAAATCGCCGGCACATAAAATCAAATCTATATCAGGAAAAATTTCCCGGGCATTTTGATTATAAATCATCGGGTCTACATAATCAGAAACGCAAAGTATTTTCATAATTTACGCACCTGCTTTTGCAAGAATTGCTTCAAGTTTCTGTTTATCAGCAAGTTCAACGGAACGGTTTTCTGCAAAGCGTCTTGCGGTATTTGTAAAACCGGAACTTGAAAAAATGTAGCCTTTTATAGAGCCGCTGGATTTCATCAAATCAATTGTTTCATGAATCTGAATGTCTTCTACAGGTTCTGGTTCTCGATAGAATTGGATAAAATAAATTATTTTACGAACTCCAATCATACTGTTATCTTTGCTGACGCCTGTAATCTGGCAGCCCCATTTTTTTAAATCACAGGAAGCAACTTGAAGTTTCATAACTTTTTGCACAACATTTTTACAAATTTCAGTAAAATCCGCATTTGAACTTGTAAGATAATCCTTGAGACAGTCATTTGACTGAAGATCTTTATATTCAGAAAGTTTTGAGGCAACGTCGCGGAATCCTTTATTTCTCTTGTAAATATATTCCCAGTGTTCTATGGCTTTTTCCAGCTGACGTGTTTTTTCATAGCAGGACGCAAGAAAATAATGTGCATAAAGTGTTTCGGGCAGAGAGTTATTTTTATCAAGTTCAATTGCACGCTGAAAATCTACTGTAGCGTTATCATATCTTCCGGCAAACATATAACAGGTGCCGTGTTCTATAATTGCTTTTTGTTTTAAATCTGGATCCCGCTGAGCTTTTTCAAACGCCTTGATGGCTCCCTGCAAATCCTTTGCCTCTTTTAAAATTTTTCCCAAATAATAGTAGGAAGAATAAGTTTCTGGACTGATTTTTAGTGCCGTGTCAATTTCTTTTTTTGCTTCCGTGAACATTTTTGATTTGTAAAACATAAGACCAAGTTCAGCGTGAGCCTTTGTGTGTTTTTTATCAAGCAGGATACATTTTTTTAAAAATCCGAGTGCTAAATCATTTCGGTTTATTTCCTGATAGATATGACCAATCTGATAGAAATTTTCCGCATTTTGAGGTTCAAGTTTTGTAAGCAAAAGAAGGTTTTTTAAAGCTTCCTGCTTGTGATGATTTGAAAAAAGAAGGTCAGAATATTCTTTGCGAAATGTAAGTTCATTAAGCTGCTGTCCAAAAAGGGCATTTTCATTTACAGATTTATATTCAATCAAGGCTAAATCAGTTTTTCCTTCAACAACGTAGATTTTTCCAAGATAATAATGTGCCGTATAATTTTTAGGATCTTTTGTAAGAATCTGTTTTGTGATTTTTAAAGCGGATTGTGTTTTGCCTTGTTTAATTAATTTTGGAATTGCCTCTAACTTTTTTGGACTGGCAATGTTCTTTATAATAAAAAAAAGTAGTACTGCAATGACAGTGCATGCAACTGCAATCAAAATAATTGTGACGGGTTCCATGAGCTTAAACTTCCTTTGCTGTAAGTCCTGTTATTCCAAGCGTTTTTAGAAATCCCCATTACAACGACATTCTGAAAATCTTATTGCAAGGTTTTTAGAAACGTTCTAATGAAAAAAGATGGAAAAACGATAATTAAGAGTATAAAATTTGAATAACTGTGTCAAATAAAGAGGTTTTTATGAACGGAAAGTTAAAATTTTTCAGAAGTTTTTTTTGTAGAAGTCTGATTTTTTTTATTTTTTGTAATACTTTTTGTTTTGCAGAAACTCAGGGTGAAAAACTGTTTAAATCAAATAAACCTCAAGAGTCTGCTGTTCTTCTTGAAGATGAAATAAAATCTGGCAAGGCTTCAAAATCTGCATATATTTACCTAGGATTATGTTATTTTCAGCTTGATGAATATGAAAAGGCTGTGGATGCTTTTTCGCGCGGAATGAATGTTTCCGGCACAAATAAAAAGGTCCTGGCATATAATAAGGGAAATGCCCTGTACAAGTTGCAAAAATATGATGAAGCAATAAAAAGTTATTCTCTGGCACTTACAGCAGATACGACTTATTACGTTGCGCTCTTAAATCGTGCAAATGCAAATCTAATGGCTGATAATATAGACGCGGCACTTGAAGATTATAAAAAGTACATAATTGTAGTTCCGGATGACTTACAAAAACCTGAAATTGAACGACTCATTGCACTTCTTACAAAGGAATCTGAACGTCGTGCAGAAGAAGAAAAAATTGCACTGGCAGAAGCAGAACGCCTTGCAGAAGAAGAAAAACGAATGGCCGAAGAGCTTGAACGTCAGAGAATTGAAGCGGAAAAACTTGCAGAAGAACAACGTCGCATTGAAGAAGCAAAAAGAGCAGAGGAAGCAGAACGGAGACGAAAAATTCTTGAGGATGTTGCCGCTTCCCTTCATAATACGGATTCAACGAATATGTCATCCGGGGCAGAAGAACTTATTGATTATGAGCAGGAATCTGAATTGGATTAAATTGGCAGGAAAATATGAGTGAAATTGAAAATCAAAATAAAATGAATCTGAAAAAAAGGCTGGATTCTACGGTACAAAATCAAACTGGAAGCCAGATGTTAGAAAATCCGGAATCTGAAGAAGAAAAAAAAGCGAAAAAAAAGAAAATCATAATAATTTCATCGTGTGCGGCTCTTGTACTCATAATTCTTGTGATTGTCTTGCTTATTGTGGGCTGTGGTCAGAAAAAAAATGCAAAAACAAGGGAAAATACTTACGGTCTTGCAAAAATTTATGCGGAAAATGGTGAATATGACCGGGCATTGTCGCTTTTGGAACAGTTACTCATAAAAAATGCTGACGATGAAGTTGCTCAGGATTTGTTTAATCAGATTCTTGGAATGAAAAAAGATGTTGAGGAAGGTAAAGTTGCACGTTCATTTAAAGATGACAGCATAAATGTAAATATTGACACGAGCGGTTTAAAAGACGTGATGCATGATTCTTTTTCTTCAATGCAGACGGTTCTGGAGCAGTCTAATAAACAGGTTCAAGAAAACGGTGTCGCTGTAGAAAATCTTTTAAAACTTCAGGAAGACAAAAATCGTCAGGAGGAATTGCGTCGTATTCAGGAAGAAACAAAACTTGCGCAGGCAAAAGCTGAAGAAGAAGCTGCAAAATTAAAGATGGCAGAAGCTGAACAGGAAAGAAAAGAAAGGGAAGCGGCTGCCGCGGAACAAAAAAGAATTGCAGAAGAAAAACGAAAAGCCGAAGAAGCTGCAATTGCCGCGAAAAATGAAAAACTCAAAAAAGATATTGACCTGGTAAATGACAATATAAAAAAAGGTGAAACTGCACTTGCAACCGGAAATATTGAAGAAGCCGAAAAATATTTTGCAAATGCCCAGTCAATTATGCCGAGCGAAGCGGGCAAGGAACTTCTTGCATCAAAAGAATCTCAGATGGCACAGGCATATTATGATGCAGCCCAGAATGCTACAAATCAGACTGATAAAGATAAACTTTTGCAGCAGGCTGTGAAGATGGCAGAAAAAGCCGTAAAAGATAATCCGAATGATGCTTCGTCCCACTATATTCTTGCACAGAATGCGACTGGAAATAAGGATTACAATCTTGCAATCAACGAATTGAACAAGGCAATTCAAAATGATCCGAATAATTATCTTTATTACTACGAATTAGGAAAAATTCAGTACAGAACTAAAAAATACAGCGAAGCGGCAATCAGTTTTGATACTTCCTGCAAGAAAAAATCAGATTTTGCGCCGGCCAGATACAATTTAGGCTTGAGTTATTTAAAAATCAACAATGATTCTCTCGCGCTCGAAGCTTTCCGTCAGACAATAGACATAAGCCCGCGACACGAAAAGGCATGGCTTGAACAGGCGAGAATCTTAGCAAAACGCGGAGATTATAACGGTTCAATCGCGGCATACGAAAGCGTACTTGCAATCAATAATATAAATACAACCGCCACAATGGAACTTGGCTCTGTTTATTATCAGTCAAAAAAATATGAAAAGGCGGAAGAAAATTATCACAAGGCAATTTCCATGTTGAGTGAGGGGGAAGAAAAAACTCTCACGAAATATAATCTTTCCACAGTTCTTTTTGACGAAGGAAAATATAATGACGCCGAAAAATACGCAAAAGAAGCGTACGAAGGTTTATCTTACATAAAAAATTCAAAATCAAAGGCAAACCTTGTTTACAATTATGCTTTGATGAAGGACAACAAAAATGAAGTTGAAAATGCAATTCCACTTTATCTGGAAGTTTTAAAATATAATCCTGACCATTTAAAGACAAAGGTAAATCTTGGCGTAATGTATATGAATTTGACTCCTCCAGATGTTGAAACTGCCTTAAGAATGTTCCTTGAAGTCTACGAATCCGATAACCGCAATTTTGAAGCCAATAACAATTTAGGCTCGGCATATCTTCAAAAAGAGGATTATAAAAATGCGATTTTGTATTTTCAGAATGCTCTGCGTATTGATTCAAAAAACAACACCGTCCGCTCAAATCTTGCACGTGCGTATGCACAAGACGGAGACTACAATAATGCAAAGGCCGTTTATTCAGAATTAATCAGACAGGATAATAAAAACTGGGACGGATATATTGAACTTGCAAAAGTATGCATGCAACTGCATGATAACCAAAATGCAGAAAAATATCTTGTTTATGTTGAAGAAATGAACCCCGGCTACAGAACAACAGAAATTGATGCCTTGATTGCGGGGCTTGGAATTGGAAATTAAAACGGCATCTCTGAAAATTGCAATTTTGGCAAAACTTAAGTTCTTTTTACAAGTTCAAAGAGTTTTGCTTTTGAAATTACAGTGTAAATTGGCCTTCCGTGCGGACAATGCGGGTCGTCCAGAGTAAAGGCTTTTTCTACCAGGCTTGTGGCGGCGGAAGAATCAAGAACATAACCGTCTTTTACCGCTGCTTTACAGGCTGTCATAGCCGCAATAGCACGTATAATTTCAGAAGGTTCCTGCTGTTTTACAAATAAAAGACTCATTAAATCATACTGGCTTCCCGTCCACCGTTCAGGAATTGTCCGAACTTCCCATTCTCCGTCTGAAATTTTTACAGTTTCAAAACCGATTTTTGTCAGTTCGTCTTTTAGTTTTTCCAGCTGATTATCTTGACTCTTTGAGTCAGTTTTTATTTTGTAAGGAAGCAGAAGTTGCTGTCGGTTTCCTTGATTTTTCATCAGAGAATTAAAAATTATTCTTTCGTGTACGGCATGCTGATCAATCAGATAAAGACAATTATTCTTTTCTGCCAAAAGGAAAGTTCCAAGGCAAGAGCCGATATAGCGCGGTTTTTCACTTTGCTGTCCGCCTGCAAGGGAAAGTGCCTGTTCTGCAATATTTGCCGTGTTTCTTGAAAAAAATTCTGATTTTGAATTTTCAGACCTTGAATTTTCAGATTTTGGATAAGAAACCTGGAATTTTTCAGAATTACACTTTAAATATTTTGATCTGAAATCACTGAAATCTTTTTCGCCGGTTTCATTAACTTTATAGGAAATGTGTTTTTCGTAGGATGGAATGCGGCCCCGTAGATTTTCATTTTGCCCGGAACGAGGCGGGGCGGACGGTTCAATTTCAGAAATTTTTGGCTCAGAATTATTCTCAGAATGAGTTTCACTTTCATTTTTCTGAACATCAACAGAAAGCCACGCGTCAGCAACAGAATTTTCGTCTGCAGTTTTATCATTTTTGAAATTTGAATAAGTGTACTGTTTAAAAAAATTCTTTATCGTGGAACTTATGCCGTGATGCAGTCCTGAAATGTCGTAAAATCTTGCCTCTTTTTTTGCCGGATGAATATTAAAGTCAACTAAATCTGCCTTAACCTGTGCAAAAACTGCCGCCACAGGGTACGTCCCGTTCGGAAAAAATCCCTGTCCTCCATATTCAACTGCCTGTACCAGCGAATATTCTTGAATCCGCCTTCCATTTACGTAAATTACAATTTCTTTTTTATTGCTACGGCTGACAGAAGGCTCACCTATTACAACGATAAACTGCCAGTCAGGCTCAGATTTTCCGTCACTACCGTTTATTTCGTAAAAAAGTTCTTCAGGCTCAGAATAAGAAGCTGCCGCAACAAAACGCTGTTTTAAAGTCTGACAAGGGGGCAAATCAAGTTTGACTTCTCCGTCCTGAATAAAACGGAACGCAATATCCGGTCTTGCCATTGCTTTTTCAATAAAAGTGTTTTTGCACATCAGTGCTTCAGTTGCCGCTCGCTTTAAAAACTGTCTTCGTGCCGGAAAATTTTCAAAAAGTCCTTCCGACTGCACAATGGTGCCCCTCGTTTGTGCAACACTTTCAATAATATGATCTTCTGTAATGCTCGCGCGCATTTTAAAGCCACCGCTGATTACAGAAAGTCTTGAAACGGCCGCAATGGAAGCAAGAGCCTCGCCTCTAAATCCCAATGTCGAAAGATTTAATAAATCAGTTTCCGTAGAAATTTTGCTTGTAGCGTGCGGTCTTGCACAATTAGCCAAATCTTCTTTTGTAAGTCCGCAGCCGTTATCCACAATCCTGATTTTTTCAATTCCTCCACCGCTGATTTCCACAGTTACGGAAGTTGCCTCCGCATCAATAGAATTGTCCATCAGTTCGCGAATAATTGCGTTTGGTCTGTCAATTACTTCGCCGGCCGCGATTTTTCTTGCAACCTCGGCATTCAGCGTTTTTACAGGATGCTCAAGACTCATTGTCTAGTTCCTTCAGTTGGAGCACCTGCAGTGCCTGTCACATTATCAGCACCCTTAAAATCTTCCATTTCCGGTCGATTTTCTGCAGTCATTGGGTTTGGTTCATTCATCAAAATCTGGATTTTTCCTTCAATTTCGTCTAGTTGCTTTTCCATTCCCTGAGCAAGATTCATTCCTTCTTCAAAAGCTTTCAGTGCATCTTCAAGAGAAAGGTCACTGCGTTTTATATCGCGGCTAAGTTGTTCAAGTCGGCTTAATTTTTCTTCAAAACTTTGATTCATTTTTCAACTCCATTTTTTTCTGGGCGTGTCTTTCGCGCAATTTCCAGAACAATTTTAATTCTCTCAAAAAAAATAAAAATCTTTTGAAAGTGGCGCTCAGACCGCGCTTTTCAGGCTTCCGGCGTTCGCCTTCAAAACTGTGCACTCGCCAGCAGAACAATGCTGTCTCGTCTGCACAGTTTCGCCTTTGGCGGCCTTACAATCGCTCACGCAAAATTATTGTTTTTCTTTTACGTTTGCGTTTAGTTTTCCTTTTGCAAGCGTAATAAAAATTTCCTGTCCTATATTTACTTTTGAACTTTCCTTTATAATATTCCCGTCACTGTCAGTCACCATGGAATATCCTTTGTCAAAAATTGACTGTGGACTTGCATTTTCAAGAACAGTCTTATTTTGCAAAATCTGATTTCTAAAACCGTTAATTTTGTCCGTAATATTTTTTTTCAAACCGTCCTTTGCATTTTCAAAACGTGCTAAAAGTGGCTGCTGAATATTTCTGAACTGTACTTGCAGCGTTTCCGGACTAAAGGCTTTAATCATAAGACGCTTTGTTTCCAGTTTGTTTTTTATTCCATCAAAAAGTCCTTTTTTTGCAGTTTCAATTTCGTAAATAAGTTCGGATTTTACGGGAACGGCAAGTTCTGCAGCCGCACTTGGTGTCGCTGCTCTCTTATCTGCCGCGTAATCGCACAAAGCCCAGTCAATTTCATGACCAACGGCACTTATTATAGGAATTTCACTTTGAGCAACCGCCCTTACAACATTTTCTTCACTAAACGGAAGCAAATCTTCCAAAGAACCGCCGCCTCGTCCAACAATCAAAACATCACAGAGTTTATAAAAATTTGCAATTTCAATCATTTTGCAAATAGAAAGAGCCGCTTCGTTTCCCTGCACAATTGCCGGTAAAATTATAATATTTATGCTGTTATTTCTTCGTTTTGTAATCTGTAGAATATCGCGAACCGCTGCTCCGGTTGCAGAAGTCACAACTCCAATTGTACACGGCATAAAAGGCAGTGTTTTTTTACGGCTCTGTTCAAAAAGCCCTTCTGCAGCAAGTCTTCGTTTTCTTTCTTCAAGCATTTGCAGAATGTTACCGCTACCGGCAATTTCCATTTTGTTTACAACAATCTGATATTTCCCCTGCGCATTATAAACGGAAATTGAACCTGTACAACGTACTTTATCTCCGTCCTTTGGTTTAAATTTCAGGTAATATGCAGAACTTCTGAACATTACGGCACTTATCTGTGAGGTTGAATCTTTAAGTGTAAAATAAATGTGTCCGGAAGAATTCGGTCTCCAGGAAGAAATTTCTCCTTCCAGCGTAATTTTTGGAAAAGCTGTTTGGAGCATTTCTTTTATAAAATCAGTAATTTGTGTTACTGTAAAAATCTGGTTTTCAAGTAAAAGTGCAGAATTCATATTTTAATTAAGGGTATCTCTAAGAAAATCATTTTCAATGCTTTTCTTAGAGATACGTGCGAGTTTTAATTCGTTGATATAGCACGAATTAAAACATCGC